>CAMCYT010000017.1 GCA_945885485.1 Prosthecobacter debontii | reverse complement strand
TGAAAAGAAGAGTTTTCACCGCAGAGGCGCAAAGGTCGCAGAGGGGCGCCGAGCTAGGGTTGATAATAGAAAGGATGAGGTTTCTTTTTTAACTACATATTCTTCCTCTGCGCTCCTCAGCGACCTCTGCGCCTCTGCGGTGAAATTTTCTGACCTTCGACTTTTAGACCTTAAGACTTTCGACCTCTTTAACCTCTGCATCAGAACAAACTCCACGTCAAAGCCCTCATGCAATTCCTCAATCTGCCAGAAGATCATTTTAATTCCGTCGTGCTATTCATCGGCAACACCGAGTTCAAAACGGATATGCCGGAGAATGTCTTGAATGATGGGTTGATTCGCTGGATTCAAAGCCACACCGAACCACGGGTTGTGACTTCTATGGTTGATCAAGCAGTGTCTCAACTCAGCGAGCTAGACCGCACCACCAACCGCTCCAGCGCTTCCCGCGAACATCTAAAAGCCTTGAAAGCACGGCGTGGATCTTTGTGAGTCTTTTACCTTTGCGAAGGGTGAGATTTAGTTAGGGTTTAGTCTTCATGACCATCGATCAGTTTATCGAACGCCTGTACAACCTTCGTGTCGATACCACGACACGGGATGGCGATGGTTCACCGCATGAGAAACCACACAAACCGCTGTTGCTGCTCGCTGCTTTGGATTTGCTCGACAAAGGTCTAGCGACACCGGACCGCATTCCATGGAATCAAGATCTTAGAGATTGTTTCAAGTCTCGCTTCGACGTCGTTCGCAAACTCAATGACGCCAATGATCCGGCTTTACCATTCCGCTATCTCGCAAGCGATGGATTTTGGTTACCGTTAGAATCCGATGGCGTCACACCGATCCGGCGCGAAATTCGCGTTGGCTCGGATTCTAATCTAGTCTTTGCACGTTTTGTCGATGGTACGGATGTGCTAGTTTCCATTCCCGAGGTCCGGCGTCGAATGCGTGAGGCTTTGGTAAGTCGCTACTTTCCTCAACACGCGATGGCACTTTTAGCAGGAAAGCTTCCTACCGCTGAGCCAATAGTCCCAAAAGTCGCCGAGGAAGAACCAGAATATGGACGCAGTCCTGCGTTTCGTCGCAAGATTTTGGAAATTTATGATCACCAATGCGCTGCCTGTGGTTTGCGGATTCGCCTACCTTTAGGCAACGAGGTTTCCTTCATCGATGCCGCTCATCTCATTCCGTTTTCTGAAGCCCGCAACGATCATCCCACCAACGGCCTTGCACTTTGCAAAAATCACCATTGGGCGATGGATCGCGATCTGATTGCTCCATGCCCAGATCACCACTGGAAAGTCGCTTCAATCCTCGACTCCCGCCGATCCACCGGCGAAAAGGAACTCCTCGAACTATCCGGTAAATCCGTCCTCCTTCCGAAAGATCCAGCTTTCCATCCCAATGAAGAAGGGCTGAGGTGGAGATGTGAGAGGGTGAGTGCATAGAATCATATTTTAAACTTGTGGCGCCCGAAAACTTACCAATTGGAATATACGAACGAGTTCTTGATGAAGAACTGGAGGAACTATTACTGCATCATCCTGAACTCAGTGTAACACTAGAAAAAATTGACGAGGAAAGTGAGGCTGAGTTCTACAGTCAGTTCATTCGCCAACTTTTAGTCAAAGCACTTCCAAATACTAAATCTGATCAACGACTTAAATTGATCAATCGGCTCGTCGAGCTAATGGCGGCTCAAGATGGGTTGGAATACACTTTGTGTCGGCGGCTCATCTCTAGGCCTAAATCGTTATTAACACAGGTTAAAGCCAGTCCACATAGTACGTCTTGGTCGCATCCAGAAACGCCGCTCTCAATTAGTAGCCTTTTGACAGGAGCAGCAGACGACCCTCCGTTAGAACGCGAAATTCGTAATGAGCTTCAAAGCTGTGATCGTGTCGACATACTCGTTTCTTTTGTTAAGTGGTCTGGACTTTCACTCTTGATGGCTGCCTTCGAAGAGATTGAGACACGAGACATTCCTGTTCGAATCATTACGACATCTTATATGGGTGCATCTGATCCCGTCGCTATTGAATGGCTTGCGAAACGCCGAAATGTTAGTATTCGCATTTCGTATGACACGGAGCGCACGCGTCTGCACGCGAAGGCATACCACTTTCACCGACTGAGCGGTTACTCTACTGCATACATCGGTTCAGCTAATATTAGCCGTCCTGCCATGACAAGTGGTTTAGAATGGACCGTGAAAGTGACGACACAGGATATGCCGCACATTTTGGCGCGATTTTCGGCAGAGTTTGAGACCTACTGGCAACATGAAAGCTTCGTTCCTTATGACGCAAGTCAAACGGAGCGATTCCGTGATGCAATCCAGAGCGTAAGAAGTCCTTCTGAAGAAAATGGAACCCGCTTCTTCGCCGATCTAAAACCACATCCGTTTCAAGAGCGGGTGATCGAATCTCTTGATGCTGCAAGGATCGGAGGTTCAATGAGAAACCTTGTTGTCGCAGCTACAGGGACCGGTAAGACTGTGATGGCGGCTTTCGACTACGCACGATTTAGGAGAAAAAATCCTGAAGGTGCGCGGTTGCTATTTGTTGTACATCGCAAGGAAATATTACAGCAAGCACGTGATTGTTTCCGTGCCGTGCTTCGTGATTTTAACTTTGGAGATTTATTGGTAGATGGCCATCGCCCAGCAAAATGGGATGCTGTCTTCGCTTCCGTGCAAAGCCTCAATCAACAGCGACCATGGGAACAACTTGGAGACGACTATTTTCACTTTCTCATCGTGGACGAGGCACACCACGGCACCGCAGCTAGCTATCGACCGCTGTTAAGTCACCTTAAACCAGCAATTTTGCTCGGACTCACGGCCACGCCTGAAAGAATGGACGGTAGCTCAATTTTGCCCGATTTCGACAATCGTTTCGCTGCAGAGATTCGTTTGCCAGAAGCGCTTGAGGAAAAACTACTCTGTCCATTCCACTACTTCGGAGTAACCGATCCCGTTTCTACAGCTGACGAACGCTTCTGGAGGAATGGAAAATACGATTCGGCAGAGCTTGAAGCAGTATACACAGGAGATGATCTGCGGGCCTTGCAACGTCTTGATGTCATTCACGATGCAATCCGGCGATATCACCCTGATCTCGCCGGCACTCGTGCGGTTGGTTTCTGCGCTGGAGTTCGTCATGCTGAATTCATGGCTCAAAAGTTTCGAGAGTTGAATTACACAGCCGAAACTATTCTTGGCAATACGCCCAGTGAAGTACGCGAAACTCGAATGCGCGATTTCAGGGACGGTCATCTACAATTTCTCTTCGTGGTCGATGTTTTAAGTGAAGGAGTTGACGTGCCTGACATTAACCTCGTTCTCTTCCTAAGGCCTACCGAGAGTCTTACTGTATTTCTTCAGCAACTTGGTCGTGGTTTACGCCATGCCCCAGAAAAAGAATGTCTCACTGTTCTGGATTTCGTGGGGCAAGTCCACAAACGTTACAGAATTGATCGAAAATTTACCGCTTTATTACGTCATAACCGTAGACGCATAGATCAAGAGATCGAACGAGATTTTCCTAATTTGCCGCCCGGGTGCAGCATTCAATTTGAGCGAGTAGCCCGTCAATACGTCCTCGATAATATTAAGCGCTCACTGGGCGATTTGAACTATTTTGTGCCGGAAGCTATCAAAACTTTTACTGCTGAAACTCAGCTTCCTTTGACATTTGGAAATTTCATCGATGCGACAAACTTGTCACCAGTCGAACTGCTCAAACGAAAAACTTGGTCTGAATGGAAGGATGTCGCGGCTGGAACCATGACCGTCACCGATCCTAATCTGTCTGAAGTAAGGCAGGCATTGCGACGATTTGCTCTCCGTACAGATAACGATTTTCTTGATCAAGCCTTACGGATTACGAGTTCAAAAGTAGCGGAAGAACCGGTAGGTTATCAGATTTCAGGGGATCAAGCTGGTATGCTCCACTATGTATTATGGGGTAAGGATGGCAATGGAGTTGGGGTTAGCACTTATCAGCAGTCCTTTCAGCGCTGGTTAGGTAATCCAAGCGCGTCTCGCGATTTAATCGAAATCATCGAGTGGCGACGGAAACAACAGGCCTATGCAACTTTCTCCGCAGAACTTCCGTTCCCATGCCCACTACGGATTCACGCAGCATACGGGTTGCGCGAGATTACCGCGGCTTTTGGTATCGCCAATCTGCAAACAAGTGGTCCTGCCGGAACAGGCGTTATTCCTCTACATGATAGACGTGCCTACCTGCATCTAGTTACCTTTCGAAAAGAAGAGAGAGACTTTGCGCCCACTACGAGGTACAAAGATTATCCGATTAGCCGTAATCTACTGCACTGGGAGTCCCAAAGTAGCACAGCTAGAGAACACTCAATGGGCCAAAACTATATTCGTTTCCGCGAGCATGGTTATACGATCCTATTTTTTGCCAGAGTTGAGAAACGAATCTCAGGAGAAACCTCCCCGTATGTATTTCTCGGGCCAGCTTCCGATTTAATTTCATATGAAGGTGACCGCCCTATTCTGATGGTATGGAAACTTCAGCATTCTATGCCAGCTGAGATCTTTGAAGCTGCAAGAACCAGCTAATTGGTGTTAGATGTCCAATGTAAACATGAGATTATTTATTCACACGATTGACTGGAGGCAAAGGGAAGATAAATAGCTGAGTGATTCGCTAGGAAATTTTGAATTCTAACGTTTTAGGCTTTCCGTAGGTTAGGAAACCTCTAGAAACACTGTTTAATGGATTTAGAAGCGATCTCTGCAAAAATACGGGCTTTCCGTGATGAAAGGGAATGGGCGCAGTTCCATAATCCAAAAGACATGGCGATTGCTATCTCCATCGAAGCCAGTGAGTTACTTGAACATTTTTTGTGGAAATCTCCTGAGGAGCTCGATGCTCGGATTTCAGAGAAGCGTGAGGAAATTGAAGAAGAGATTGCGGATATTGGAATCTATTTAACAGAACTTGCAGATAATCTTGGGATCGATCTGTTAGCGGCGATGGAAAAGAAGATCGAAAAAAACGCTCTCAAATATCCTGCGCAACGAGTCAAAGGCAGCTCGAAGAAGTATAACGAATACTCTGATGAATCTGAAGGAGGTGAACCTTGATTGTTTACCTCGAGACCAAGGCTAAATTCCAAGAAGATATTATTTCTACTCGGATTGAGGAAACGGTTCATGATGCGCTTAAAGGAGCCACAGGAAAGTCTGTTAGTAAGAGTGAACTCGCTGCGTGGAAGAATTCTCTCAAAGAGATGAGCATTGTTTTAGCGGATGAAGGCATTCCCTTAGATACGGGTGTGGCTATCGAATTCAATATTCCTAATTCAGGTAAGCGAATTGATTTCATCCTCACTGGCACAAGAGAAGACGGCCAACGCACCGCCGTGATCGTCGAACTCAAGCAATGGCAAACAGCCAAAGCTACGAAGCGCGATGCTATCGTCTCGACCTTTGTTGGTGGGCGCGAGAGGGAAGTGAGTCACCCGTCTTATCAAGCGTGGTCTTATGCCGTGTTAATCGAGGATTACAATGAAACCGTAAGACTTGATCCCATCCATCTCAGACCGTGTGCGTATCTACATAATTGCGAAACGCCGGAAGTCATTCTCGATCCGTTTTACTCACAACACACGACAGCTGCTCCTGCCTTTCTACGCGACGATGCTCTAAAGCTACGTGAGTTCATTAAAAAGCACGTCAAGTTTGGTGACAAAGGCGAGACGATGTATCGAATTCGTGATGGCAAGATTCGTCCTTCGAAAGGTCTTGCGGATCACCTCGCTTCCCTCATGCAGGGGAATAAAGAATTTACGATGATCGATGATCAGAAAGTGGTTTACGAAACGGCTTTGGATCTGTCTGTGATGTCGAATGCGCAGAACAAAAACGTGATCATCGTCAACGGAGGCCCCGGCACAGGAAAGACCGTGGTAGCAATCAACCTTCTGGTGGAACTCACGAATCTCGGTTTAGTCGCCCAATACGTTACTAAAAACAGCGCGCCGCGAGCCGTTTATGAAAGCAAACTTACCGGGACTATGCGCAGAAATCGCATTTCCAATCTATTCGTAGGATCCGGTGGTTTTTCCAATACACCGAAAGATACTTTTAACGCTCTCATCGTTGATGAAGCACATCGACTCAACGAGAAATCCGGTCTTTATGGAAATCTTGGTGAGAACCAAATCAAAGAACTCATCGAAGCTTCTAACTGCACAATCTTTTTTCTGGATGAAGATCAGCGAATTCACTGGAAGGATATCGGTGAAGCCACGCAGCTCCGTGAATGGGCGACACACGTTGGAGCAACTATCACGGAACTAGAACTTGAATCTCAATTCCGTTGCAACGGTTCCAATGGTTACCTTGCTTGGATTGATGATGTGCTACAGATCCGCGATACTGCTAATACCAATCTTGAAGGTGCTAACTACGAATTCAAAGTTTGCGAGAGCGCCTCAGAGCTTCGCGATCTTATCTACAAACGAAACGATGTAGCGAACCGCGCCCGCATGGTCGCTGGTTATTGCTGGGACTGGAAATCAAAGAAAACTCCCGCCGCATTCGATATAGAACTTCCATCCGAAAATTTCAGAGCGCGATGGAATCTAACGAAGGATGGACCTCTCTGGATGATTTCAAAAGAGTCCGTTTCCGAGATCGGTTGTATCCATACCTGCCAAGGTCTAGAGCTGGATTACATAGGCGTTATTATTGGTCCCGATCTTATCGTTCGTGAGGGAAAAATAATCACAGATGGAGCCAAGCGCTCAAATAATGATGCTTCGATCAAAGGTTATAAAGGCATGCTAAAGACGGAGGCAGAAGAAGCTCGTGCGAAAGCTGATCTCATCGTCAAGAATACCTACCGGACATTGATGACCCGCGGCATGAAGGGCTGTTACATTTACTGCACAGATCCTGAAACAAATCGCTACTTCGCAGAACACGGTGTCGGCGCTCTTGTTCCAATATTCGACGAGCCTGAAATTCCAAGCGCTTCTGCAGCCTATCCATTCCGAATTCTTTCACCAGAGGAGGCCGCCACTTGCCCGAATGCTGTTCCAATCTTCGATATAAAAATAGCGGCAGGAGATTTCAGCAAAGAACAGTGGTTGCAGGATTGCCAATATGCCGAACTCCCAGACCACTTCACAGCGAAACCCGGATTCTTCATCGCGCAAGTCGTCGGCGAGTCGATGAACAAACGCATTCCTAACGGTTCGTGGTGTCTCTTCCGTGAACCCTCAGACGGATCCAGAAACGGCAAAGTCGTCATTGTTCAGAGTCGAGATATTCAGGATCCTGACACAGGCGGACAATACACCGTGAAAATCTATCGAAGTGAAAAATCCCAAACAGAAGATTCTTGGTCTCATCAAAGTATCACGTTAGAACCAGATTCGATGGACAAAAATTTCAAACTACTAACACTTGATCATGACGCAGCAAATGACCTCTGCGTGATAGGCGAATATGTAGGAATCATTAGTTAACAAGGAAACGATTATGACCATCCATCATCAAGACCACCAACCCTACCGCCACTTTACTCAACGCCAGCGGGTCGACAAGGCGGTGCAGACATTTCATGGATTAGTCCGAGGGATAACTATCGACGGCGAACTGAACGCGGAGGAAGTTGCGGAGTTGTTGAACTGGACAAGTGAATATTCCGATTTGATCGGAAGAGCTCCTTTCAACGAACTGAAACAGAAACTCGACGAAATACTGGTGGACGGACAGATCGATCCAGAGGAACAAGAAGACCTCCTTTGGGTTTGTCGGAATCTCTCGCCCGAAAGTGAATTTTACGACGCCGTCACCCATGATATCCAGCAACTTCATGGCATCATGCACGGAATTATGGCGGACGGTCGAGTCACCCTTGAAGAGACTAAAGGCCTTCAGGAATGGATCGACGATCATGGCGATCTCAAAGGCACGTATCCATACGATGAGCTAGATTCCTTGTTGTCGACAGTCCTGAAGGACGGACAGATAGACGATCAGGAACAACAGGTGCTTCGCTCCTTCTTTGAAGATTTCATTGAGTATTCTTTCGCCAAGAAAGTTCGAGCGGAAGGCCAGCGCGTGAAAGCTAGGTTGCCGAAAACTTTTACTCTGCCGGGGATCTGTGCAATGTGCCCAGAGATCACGTTCGACGGGCGGGTCTTCACATTCACAGGCACGTCTACCAAGGCCACACGCAAACAAATCGCCGATCAAATCACCGAACTAGGTGCCGACTTCTCGCCAAATGTGACTGCTCAAACTCACTATTTGGTTGTTGGTGCTAGTGGAAATCCCTGCTGGGCCTTTTCCTGTTACGGACGCAAAGTGGAGAAGGCGGTCGTGGCTAGGAAGTCGGGAAGCCCGATCATCATCGTTCATGAGAGCGACTTTTGGGATGCGGTTGCAGACAATAAATGAAAAGTAAATGCATGAATCTCATTGGGTTCATGTGTCTCTTTTTAACATTCGTTACAAGTAGAGTTCTTGTTTAAGCTAGGGTTGTTGATTCTTGGTTCCTAGTTCTTGGTTGATAGTTGATGGTATTTTGAATTAATAGTGTTCGATCTAACAAAGTTATAAAAATGCCAAATCCTAGACTGACTCCCGAGCAGCGAACGATGCTGTATCAGCCGCTTTTTGAGAAAATTAAAGCGGATCTAGAGTTAGCATCCAGTGGCGATCCTGAGCTTCTTTGGGCACTTAGGCGTAAAATAGCCAAAGAGTTGATATACTTGGAGCGCAGTAAGCCTGCCGATAGGAAAAAGTTGAAGATCCAAAAGTTCAAGGAGCAGAACGGACTCTGTACCATTTGTGGCGAAGCACTTCCAACTAGCGGTGCAGAATTAGACCGGAAAGAAGCCATTAAAGGATACACTCCTGATAACACCCATTTGGTTCATCACGATCGTCATATCAAAGACCAAGAAAGAAAAGGATACGCCTGAATGAGGATAGGCCTGTTGCTCAAATTATCTATCTCTCAGAACGTTCTGATTTCCGATTGATGAATGACGATTGTTGATTTTTGAATGAAGAGGGAAGCACCAACTAAGAACTAAGAACCAACCCCGACACATCGGGGTAAACTTTTCCGTCTTCTGTCTTTATACAAACCCTGAGCCTCTTCTTTAAACATGTCGATAAAATGGGATAAAATCGACATATATGATTGACGTGTCGATACGATCGACTTATTTTACCGATATGTCGAAGGAAGGGGAAAGCACTGATGTATCGCCATGCTGGCAGCCTGATCGGCCATTTGACAAGCTGCCGCTCCTGCCACCAGAGGTGGATTTGGAGAGTAAGGCGATCCTGAAACAGTGTATCGAGGCGCGAGCTGCAGTTGCGGAATTGAAGCAGGCCGCAGAGCTGATTCCTAACCAAGGAGTTCTGATCAATACGTTGCCGCTACTGGAAGCTCGGGCGAGCTCTGAGATAGAGAACATCGTGACCACGGCGGATCGTTTGTTTCGTTTCCGCGAGAGTGAGGGCAAGGCGGACGGACCGACAAAAGAAGCTTTGCGATACGGAAGTGCTTTGCTGGAGGGATTCAGAACGTTGGAAGATCATCCACTCAATACTCGTACTGCGGAGGAGGTTTGTAGTAAGATTAAAGGTATAGCGATGAGTGTGCGCCGGGTGCCGGGTACGACGCTAGCAAATGAGCGCACGGACGAGGTGATTTACACACCGCCTGTCGGGGAAGATCGTCTGCGGGAGCTACTGGCGAACTGGGAAAGATTTCTACATGAGCAAGTTGAGCTGGATCCGCTCATCCGTCTGGCGGCAGCGCATTATCAGTTTGAAGCGATCCACCCGTTCACCGATGGCAATGGCCGCACAGGACGAGTGCTGAACAGTCTATTTCTGATTCAGGAAAACCTACTCACTCTGCCAATCCTCTATTTGAGCCGATACATCATCACCCATAAAGCGGATTACTACCGACTGCTGCTCGGCGTCACTCGCGACGAGGCGTGGGAGGATTGGATAGTTTTCATTCTCAAAGGGGTAGCCGAGACGGCACGCTGGACCACTGGAAAGATTGCTGCGATCCGTGATCTCCAAGAACGATGCGTGACCTATGTAAGACAGGAGATCCCAAAAATCTATAGCCGTGAATTAGTGGATGCAGTGTTTGAATTCCCATACTGCAGAATCTCTAATCTAACAGATCGAGGTATCGCCAAGCGTCAGACTGCATCTGTCTATCTGAAAGAGTTGGTAAGGATTGGCGTGTTAGAAGAAAAAGAATCAGGTAGGGAACATCTATTCATCAATACAAAGCTGATGCAACTGCTAACCCGAGAGTCCAATCACAGCGAAGACTACTCAGTTTGAAGGGCCGAGACTCGAACCCACGCCGACTACGACTTATTCAACCCTCTCGTCTTCTGTCTTGTTCCGAATGCGTGCGGGACTCCCCCGCTCCCTTTAATGGGTCATCGAGCAGAGCTTATTTCTTCGTTCCACTGGGTGGAATTGGCACGAGAGGCATACCGGTGCATTTGCCGGAAGTTGAGCTGGTTCCTGTTAGACGGCTTGAGGCGTCGCGTTGAGTTGTGGTAGTCGATCCAGAACAGTTTCCGCTGGTAGATTGAGAGCCAGTGTGTCGACCCGATGCATCGCGGAATTGGGTGCGTGAGCCGGAGTTTTGATTGTGAGTGGTGCTCGCAGTGCCTGATAGACGACTGCTGGAATCTCGGTAAGTGGTGTTGGATGTTGTGGAGTTTGGGTAAGCATGCGTCGTCGCAGTTCCGGTTAGCCTGCCACTGGAATCCCGGAAGTCGGTGCGGGTGGTGCTGCCCGGGTTGGAGTGCGTCGTGGCTGTCCCTATCATCCGCCCAGAAGCATCCCGGATGACCGCTCGCTCCGTCCCACCTGATTGTTTCTGTCGTTCCACCGTCTGAACCACCCGCCCAGAAGCATCCCGCACCACCTCCCGGCAGCTTTGTGCGGTTGATCCATTGATAAACACGAGGGTGAACAGAGCAGGAAGCAAGATCGTCTTCATGAAGGCTCAGACGATGATGGACCGGAGTTTATTCAGGAGGGAATTGTCTGTCCCACAGAAGAAATTCATATTTTTTACAAAACTGCTGAAGGCTTGTAGGCAGTTTAGACAAGAGCGAAGCGACGTGCCCGCAGGGCGAGGGGCCGTGAGGCGGCACCGAGTCAAAAGGTAACGAAGTCAACGAAGGAGCTTCGCACTGCGGCCTTGGCTTAGCTTCTATGATTCTATGGCAGAAGATTTGAGAATGAGGTGTTGGCACATCCTTCGTTCTCTTCGTTACCTTCCCACCCCGATGAAGTCGGGGCTGTTCAAAAATATTTTATAAGAGCTAACGGATATAACGGAGAGTTGGAACAACTCTATTAATCACACATCGTTTACCAAACGTAGTGCGCCCCTTCAGGGCTCGGGATGGTTGATGGATTCTTTCCTAGGGCGTTGCCCTAGGCTAACGTAGGTTGCCCCTGCCTGCCCCGAAGAAGTCGGGGTTGGGGCGTGGGGAGTAAATTGTCTGTCTCTTAGGATATTCTGATTTCCGATTGATGATTGTTGAGGTTTGATTTTTGAATGAAGAGGGAAGCACTAACCAGGAACAAAGAACTAGGAGTAAAAGGTCTGTCCCTCAGAGCAAATTTCTTCCAAATCAAAAATCAACAATCGTCAATCAACAATCGTCAATCTCTTCATTGAGCGAGCATTCCGCCAGCAAGATAGACGGTGCTGATCGAATCGACACCCGTATGTGGATTTGGGAAACTTACTTCGCGGCCTTCGGCTTTGCCGAAAACTTTTGTTAGTAATTCCACGAAGTCGCGGTCAGGGAAACCATCTGCCCACATGGCAAAGACACCGCCGGGATGGAGTGAATCGCGCAGGAGGGACATGCCTTCATGGGAGTAAAAACTTGCGTGGCGCGGATGCAGCCAGTGACTGTGGGTGTGATCGATGTCTAACAGGATCGCATGCACCTTGGTGCCTGGGCGGGAGGGATCGAAACCGTTGCCCGAGGCGGCGAGAGCGAAGAAATCGGCATGGACAATGGTGGTGCGCGGATCTTTGTCAGGCTGGGGATCGACAGGCAGCAGTCCCTCGCGGTGCCAGCGGATGACTGGTTCGAGAAATTCGACCACGGAGAGCGAACGCACTTTCGCGTGACGCAGCGCAGCAGCAGCCGTGTAACCGAGACCCAGACCACCGACGATGACATCGGCCTGCGGCTCATTGAGAATTTCCAACCCAAGATCAGCGAGCGCGTCTTCTGCGGCATGAAACAAGCTGCTCATGAGGAATTCGTCGTTGAGGATGACGTCGTAAACGATTTCGCTATCGAGGCTCAGCACTTTCCTGCGTCGCAAAATGATTTTTCCCAACGGGCAATCGCAGTAATCGAGTTCTTCCAGCAGTCCTTTCATTGCAGAGATCGTGGCAGGAAAACCTGTGGTGACTACTGCGGATGTGCTATATTCACTTACACTAGTTCTTGGTTGAGAGCGGAGAGTGGATAAAGTGCCGAGTGATCAGTTAGCAGTGATCAGAGAGCAGAGAAGAGAAGAAGTGCTGAGTGAGCAGTTAGCAGCCCCGTCTTTTTCGGGGTAAATGAGCAGGGAAGAGGAAGAAGTGGCGTGTGATCAGGGAAGATTTTACAGCCCCGACTTTATCGGGGTTAAGAGCAAACGGAGATAACGGAGGGTTGGAACAACTCTATCTATCACACATTGTTTACGAATACGGGTTACGCCCCTTCAGGGCTCGGGATGGTTGATGGATTCTTTCTCAGTGCGTTGCCCTAGGCTATCGTATTTTGCCCCATCGGGGCGTGGGGGATTGATGGGTACATTCTCAGGGCGTTGCCCTAGGCTGTCGTGTTTTGCCCTGCCTGCCCCGAAGTAGTCGGGGTTGGGGCGGGATGCGGAAATATCGGTGACCGAAGAAGATCGCCGCCATAAATAAAGTCAGTAACTGGACAAATTTCTTCCAAATCAAAAATCAACAATCGTCAATCATCAAAGCAGAGTGAGCACTAGCGAGCTTTAGAAAATACGACGAAGTCCTGAACGCCTGGACGGAGTGAAACGGAGTCAATCGTCAATCTCTTCGTTGAGTGAGCGGAGAGTTGAGGGTTCCTAGACGCTCTATACAGAAAGGATTGCCATTTCCACATTGTATACGATCGTGAAATAGGTTTTTTGATTCGAAAGTCCTACTCAAACTTACGTCCTTGTTATGATTCGATTCTATTTTTTAGCAGCCTGCCTTGCCGTTCAAGTTACCGTATCAGCGGATTCCCGTTTTGAATTCCTTGAGGGTGATCGCGTCGCTTTGCTGGGGGATGCGTTCATTGAGCGCGAGCAGTATGAAGGCTGGATTGAGCTTGCTGCGACGACGGCGTTTCCTGACCGCGCGGTGACGTTTCGCAATCTTGGCTGGAGCGCTGACACGCCGGCCGGGGCATCGCGCAGTGGGTTGAGTCCGTTGCAAGCCGGGCGTGAGCCGGCGGATGAGGGGTGGAAGCAACTTGAGGCGCAACTGACGACCTATAAGCCAAATGTTTTGATCATGGGTTACGGGATGGCGGCGTCTTTGCCGGGCGGGCAGACGCCTGAGGAGTTCAAACGGGATTTCGAGCGCTTGCTCGATCGTGTGGCGAAACTCGAAGGCGGGGTAAGGGTGTTGGTTTTGGGCGCGCCGCCACGTTTCCTGCGCCCAGGAGAAATGGAGGAATCGGTCAAAGCGCATCGTGCTTCGTTGGTGGCGATCAATGGGGTGCTGCGTGATGTGGCGCAGCAGCGCGGGCATGCTTTCGTGCCGCTGGATTTTCCTGTTAAAGATGCGCAGACCTTCTCGGAAAATGGGATTCATTTGACTCCGGCGGGTTACAAGATGGCGGCGGGGTTGTTAGAGAAAGAACTCGGCTGGAAGGCGGCGAAGTGGGACCAAGGCCAGCAAGCCGAAGCGCTGCGCAAGGCGATCCTGCGTAAGAACGAATGGTTCTTCCATCGCTCGCGACCCGCCAACATGGCCTACATTTTTGGTTTCCGTAAAGGTGAGCAAGGTCGCAACGCTGGGGAAGTTTTGTCGTTTGATCAACTGGTCGTGGAAGAGGATGGACGGATCGCGCAAATGCGGGACCTTTCCAAAAATGTGATCGTCCCTGCGCCGCCCATCCGCAATGAATCACAGGCGGCGGCGAAGACTAAGCAGCCATATCCGGAATTCACCGTGGCCGATGGCTACGAGGTGACGCTATGGGCGGAAAACCCAATGCTCCACAAACCGACTCAGATGAACTTCGACGAGCGTGGCAGGTTGTGGGTCGCCAGCTCAGAGACGTATCCGCAGGTTGAGCTCGGCCAGACGCCCAACGACAAGATCCTGATTCTCGAGGATACGAACCAAGATGGCAAAGCGGACGCTGCAAAAGTGTTCGCCTCAGGCATGATGATGCCGACGGCGGTGCTGCCGGGAGACGGCGGCTGCTACGTCGGGCAAAGCACGGATTTGCTGCATTTCAAAGATACCAACGGCGATGGCGTGGCCGACACCATGCGGCGCGTGCTAAGCGGCTTCGGGACTGAGGACACTCACCACAACCTTCACACCCTGCGCCGAGGTCCGGATGGGAAACTGTGGATGAATCAGAGCGTTTACACCCGCACCGACACGGAGACTCCCAACGGTTTGCTGCGCTTGCGGAGCGGCGGTCTAATGCGCTTTGATCCGAAGTCGGAGAAAATCGAGACGGTTTTCTACGGGTTCTGCAATTCATGGGGTCATCAGTTTGATAAGTATGGCCAGTCTTTCGTCACGGACGGGGCAGGCACCGGTGGAATCAACTGGGGGGTCCTGGGTGCGATGTATGTCACCTATGCGAAGGGTGAGAAAATTCTCGGCGGCATCAGTCCGGGATCTTATCCGAAATTCTGCGGGTTGGAGATCGTTGAGTCGCCACAATTTCCAGCCGATTGGCAGGGGTCGATGATTACCTGTGACTTCCGCGCACACCGCGTGGTTCGCTTTTCTGTTAGCGAGCAGGCCTCGGGTTATGCCGCGCAGGAGTCCGGAGATTTGTTGCGAACCAAAGATGTGAATTTCCGACCCATCGATGTGAAGATCGGCCCGGACGGCGCGTTGTATATTGCGGATTGGTCGAACCCCATCATCAACCACGGCGAGGTCGATTTCCGCGATCCGCGCCGCGACCGTGAGCATGGCCGCATTTGGCGGGTGACGAAAAAAGGCGCGCCTGCCAGCGCAGCGCCAAGCAATCTGGGGGCGGCGATAGATGATGATTTGTTCGCAAAGTTAACCAGCGATCATCGCTACGAGCGCGACGCAGCCATGGCGGTTCTGGTCGATCGCGAGATGAGCGCGACATTCAAAGCTTCGATCGAGGCTTGGAGTGCAAGAGCCAAAGATGGTCGCACGCGCTTGGCAGCGCTGTGGTTGCGCGAAGGACTCGGCATGCCGGTGGATGGAACGGAAGGCGGATTGTTAGGCGAGGTGTTGAGCGACGAGGACGGGCGGATTCGTGCAGCTGGAGTGAGGCTGTTAGGAGATCAGTTGGGCCGTCTCCCAGGCTCTCAGGCGCTGGGATGGCTGGACAAGGCGACCAAAGATTCTCATCCGCGCGTCCGGCTGGAGGCGGTGCGTGCGCTCGCAAAAATGCCCGGAGCCGAGCCGATGGACCTAGCGTTTCAGGTGCTGAGCCAACCGATGGATCGCTTTCTCGATTACGCGCTGTGGTTGAGCGCGCGTGCTCAAGGCGATGTGTGGTTGAAAGCTTTGTTAGATGGTAAGCTGCAGCTGGCTGGCCGAGAAGGTGCATTGGAATTTACCTTGGCGAACTTGTCTGGGAAGAAAGGACTCGAAGGAATCCGCAAGCTGATGCCAAAGCCCATGCCAAGCGATGGCTCAGGCCCGTGGCTCGGGCTCGCCATGAAGACGGCAGATCCGGATATGCTGGGAGCAATATTTGCTCAGCTGTTAGATGGAGGGTTTGATGCTTCCGCTGCGGCGACGGTCATGAAAGGATTGGAAGGGGTCGTCAGCCAGCGGCAAGTCACGCCGAAGGGCGATGCGATGAAGTTGTCAGGATGGTTCAATTCTCCTGCACCGGAAACCGCTGCCGCCGCCCTGCGCTTGGCGGGTGCGTTGAAGGTGGAAGGTTTGTTAGAAGCTATCAAGGCAATCGCCTCGGATTCGTCCCGAACACCTGCCCTGCGCTTGGCAGCGACCGATGCGCTTTCGCATTTCCCCAACGATGCGGCGCGTGATGCTTTGTTAGCGGTCTCGGGTTCGGATGCACCGGCGAAGGTGAAGCGCGGGGCCGCCCTGGCGCTTGTCCGTCATCACGGCGCCGCCGCGATCGGCGCGATCCGTGCGCTGCTGCCCGGTCTCAATGATCTTACACAAGCCCGCGCGTTTTGGCAGAAAGCTCTTTCGCTCAGCGGATTGTCCGGCGAACTCGCCAAGTCGTTCCGCGAACAGGCACTCGATCCGAAAGTCGCTGCTCTGAATTTACCTGCGGTGCCGGATATTGACGAGCATGCTGAGTTGCTGGGCTTGTTGCGTCAGCAGGCCGGGGGTGCGGCCGTGAGCGGTCCGACGGCGGAATCCATTCTTAGCCTCGCCAAGCTGGCTGCGGAAAAAGGCGATGCGGTCCGCGGGGAAGCGATATACCGCCAACCTGCCCTCGCGTGCATAGCTTGTCACGCGATCGGTGGTGCCGGTGGCAAGGTCGGCCCAGACATGACTTCGATCGGCGCGAGCGCGCCACTCGACTATATCGTGGAGTCGATTCTTTTGCCTGCGGTGAAAGTTAAAGAGGGTTATAACTCGGTAGTCATCACCACCAAGGATGGCCGCACGTTGATGGGTCGGTTGCTTCGCAGTGGCGGCGGCAGTGTGGTGTTGAGCGATGCTGCGGGGCAGGAAATTACGCTGGCGGATTCCGCGATCCTGAAGCGCACGGATTCCGGCAGCTTGATGCCCGCAAACCTGATCGCAGGATTGAAAGAGCAAGAACAGCTCGATCTTTTCAAGTTCCTTTCCCAACTCGGCAAGCAGGGAGATTTCGATGCGACCAAGAGCCGCGCACCGCGGGTTTGGGCCATCATGCCGCTTGCAAACACGATGCCAGAAACAGCAGCCAAGGGTGATCCCGCCCTGCCGTGGGTCGCTATCAACGGCACGGTCAACGGCACCTTGTTAGCTGGCGATGTCGCCACTTTCGCCGGAGCTGCCAAAGAAATTCTAACAGGAACACGCCTTGAAATTTCCGCAGCCACCGATGTTTCACTGAAGTTTTCTCAGCCACCGCTGGGTGTTTGGGTGGACGGCCAGCCGATCAAGGAAAACAAAGTCCGCCTCGTACCCGGGATTCACAAGATCGTCATCCGCCACAAAACGGGCGCAGATTTCCGCTTCGAGTCCTCTGCGGGAACTTTCCTGCCGACATGGTGAGCAGGAAGCCGTAATAGCTTGGACGGAGCGAAGCGGAGTCAAAGTGGGAGAGCGGAGAGCACCAAGGAAGATTGTGTTGATGGTTCTTGGGAATGGACGGATTTCTTAGTAGCGATTCAATATAGAAATATCGGCGCCCCCGACGTATCGGGGCAGACTGGCGATCGCCGATACGATCGCTGTTATTCTGCTGTGGTGCTTTGTTGGTGAAGGGCGTAGAGATGTGTCTATGTCGAGACGATGGATCATGCGTTGCTTAGTTGGGGTGTTGGGATGGGTGGCGATGGTTGGGGTGGTGGAGGCGCATTCGATGCGGCAGGTTCGGGCGGAGATTACGGTGGAGGATGGGGAGTGGAGCGGGTCGGTTTGGTTAGAGGCATGGGCGCTTTATCCGGAGGATGGACCGAAAGTCCCGGCGTATGATCCGGATACACCGAACACGGCGGGGACGGATTGGGTGGAGACGTTGGATGAGTATGAACATGGGTTGATGCGAGCGATCGCGGCTGGATTTTTGGAGCACACGTTTTTGCTGAAACTGAATGGGCAGAGGTTGAAGGCGGAATACGCATTTCCGGATTACCACGAGCGGCCGTTGCCGGAGCTTCAGATCAATGAGAATGAAAACGCGTTGATGAGGGTCGATCTGAAAGGACAACTTCCCAAGGGAGTTTCCGGACCACTGACCTTGGTTTGGAATGATGATGAGTATGAGCCTTTGATGTTGGATGTAAAAATTCCCGCAGTGAAGTATAAGGAATTGATAAGGATCGCACCTGAGCAAGCGCCCGAGGAGTTGTTGCGCATCGAGAAAGACGGGCAGGCGAAAGCGACATCGAACGGCACATCGCTGCTGACATGGATCATCGCCGGGTTTCGCCATATCATTCCGTTAGGGTTAGATCACATTTGTTTCATCCTCGGCTTGTTCTTGTTGCAACCGAAAATGCGTCCGCTGCTCTGGCAGTCTAGCGCCTTCACCATCGCGCATTCGATCACGTTGTCATTGGTGGTGTTGGGAGTGTTCACGGCACCGGCAAGAATCGTCGAGCCGATGATCGCGATCAGCATTGCGTATGTGGGGATTGAAAACTTGTGGGTGCGTGAATTGAAACCGTGGCGGGTGGCTTTGGTGTTTGGTTTGGGGCTGCTGCACGGGATGGGTTTTGCATCGGTGATGCAGGAACTCGAAT
Organism: Prosthecobacter debontii; assembly: GCA_945885485.1. Taxonomy (GTDB): domain Bacteria; phylum Verrucomicrobiota; class Verrucomicrobiia; order Verrucomicrobiales; family Akkermansiaceae; genus Luteolibacter. The sequence continues at coordinate 2,118 of CAMCYT010000017.1, read as the reverse complement.
TGCCAGAGGGACAGGTGCTCAAGCCTTTGATTGGTTTCAACCTCGGTGTGGAGCTGGGTCAGCTGGCGGTGCTGGCGGTGGCGTTTGGCGCTACGTTTTGGTTTATCAAAAACGAAAAGTTCAAGATCTTCAGCAAGATCGCCTCGGCATTGATCGCGGGGATAGGCCTGTATTGGACCTATGAGCGGATTTTTGCGTGAGGGGACGTCTGTGGAAGAGCAAAAAGAGAAGGGAAAGTCGAAGGTCTGAAGGTCGAAAGTCAGTATTACAATCGCTGGGGCGATTATGTGAATGGGGAGTCATTTGTCGTGGACTTAGTTATGAACTCTCAACCGCACCAGCGGTTCTGGCTTCGACATTAAGACCTTTGACCTTCGACTTTTCTTTTTCCCTGTCTTCCGCTCCTATTTTCGTGCTGGGAGAATAGCGGGTCTGTGCTTTAGTGATAGGCATTATGAAAAAAAGGGATTTACGTTTCACGAGTTGGATCGTTGGGGTGATCGGTTTGGTGCCGGTGGTGGGCGCTGTGGAAACGCGGGATTTGTTGAAAAACGGTGCGCTGGATGGGTTTCGCGAAGTGGCGCTGTGGCGCGGGGTTTCCGAGGTCTCGGCGGTGGCGGAAAAATGCGAGTTCGAGGTCAAAGGCGAGGGCAAGATTTTGGTGAACTCGACCACCAAGTCGGAACAAGCCCCGTATTTACTGACCAAGGAGGAATTCGGTGACGTGAAGATCGAGCTGGAATTCATGGTTCCAAAAGGTTCGAACGCCGGGGTGTATGTGATGGGTCGCTATGAAATTCAGATCCTAGATAGCTTTGGACGCGCGAAATTTGGCTCCGGCGATCTCGGGGGCTTGTACCAGCGCTGGGATCCGAATCGCCCGAAAGCCCGCCAAGGCTACGAGGGCACAGCGCCGAAAGTGAACGCCGCCAAGCAACCGGGCGAGTGGCAGACGATGGAAATTGTGTTTCGCGCGCCACGCTTCGACGAAACAGGGAAAAAATTCAAAAGCGCGACCTTTGAAAGAGTCACGGTGAACGGCCAGTTGGTGCAGGAAAACGTGGCGACCACTGGCCATACGCAATCAGCTCCGTTTGAAGGCGATGCAAAAGTTGGCCCGATTGCGATTCAAGGCGACCACGGCCCGATTGCGATCCGCAGTTATAAAGTGACGCCGTTGGAAGATGGTGAACCCGCTCGCCTTGCCGAGTTGGATGTCTATTGGAAAGAGGTTTCACGAGCGGTGAACCAAGGCGATTTCCAAGCTTACAAAACGACTTTTCACGAAAAAGCTATCTTTGTTACGGGAGCGAAACGCGCGAGTTACCCGATTGGACAGGCGTTGAATCGTTGGAAAACCGAGTTCGATGACACCAAAGTCGGCGACATCGAGGCGTCCGTGGATTTCCGCTTCGCGCATCGTTACGGTGATACCCAGACCGCGCATGAATCTGGGATTTTCCTCTATACACAAAAGAAAAAGGACGCGGAGCCGATTTCGGAATACTACGCGTTTGAAATTTTATTGGTGAAAGAAGAAGGCAAATGGCTGACCATGATGGAGTATCAAATCAAACCCATGACCAAGGAAGATTGGGGAAAACTGGCTCCATAAAGGCGAAAGTTTGGGCAGGGTCATCCAGCTAGGGAGAAACTTTGGTAAAATAGAGAAGAGAACCACGGATGAACGCAGATGGACACGGATAAAAGCATGATGAATGTGAGTTTTTCAGCTTAATGAGCCGCAATGGTAGGGTTAAAACTCATCGTCGGCACCTATTATTGATTTCTGATCCGTGTTCATCCGCGTTCATCCGTGGTTCAAACTCCCTACTCTCCCTAGCTGGATGACCCTGAAAGTTTGGGTTGATTTCTCACGTTGAATAATCCCTGCAAGCTGCGACATTTCCCGCTGTTCCGAAAAATCTTGGTTCACATCCATCTAAAACATGAAAACTCTAGCCCTGTATTTACTAACCGTCATTATCATCATGACGTGGTTTATGCTGAGCTCGCCGAGCCATGCGGAAGAACCAACTAAGGAGGCCCCGAAAACCGAGGTGAAGGCTGAAGAGAAGGCAAAACCCGCAGAACCGAAGAATGAGGAAGAGATAAAAA
>CAMCYT010000016.1 GCA_945885485.1 Prosthecobacter debontii | reverse complement strand
CTCCAGACCCGACGGCTCCAGAGGAAACAAACAGGCAGCGATGACCCTCGTTGATGAGTTTGGAAATGGAAGCGACCAGATGCACCAGCGCTGCGCGGTCGATGGTGCCATCGGCGGTTTTGGTGAGGACGCCGGTTCCGGCTTTGATGATGGTGAGATCGCTGGTCATGTTTGCGGGAATTGCAGGGAAAGAGGCATAAACTGTAGCGCCAACCTTGCCAATCCAAACCTTGGGAAACCTTCATCCAGCTTTTTAGTTCCTCTTGCGGAGCGCTGCATGCAGTTCTATAAGCCTTTTTTCTAAGCGCCAAAAACGATGAAAGCTATTACCTTACTTGTTCTCTCAGTTTTGATTTTTAGTTTTTCACCGGCGCAGGCCAGCGGAGGTCAGGGTGTTGAGCCGGCTTATCCGGAGCTTGCGGATGGCTCCACTCAATATGCGGCATTTCCGAAGCCGACGGAAACATACAAGGAAGTAAAAGGTGATGCTATGGATATTATCAAAGCCAGAGCCAAAGAAGATCCGTTCAACGTGGCGGCTACGATCATTTTCTTATTAGCAATTTGTCACACCTTTGTTGCTGTTCCATTGGGTAAATTGGCTCATCATTACGAACATATTCATCACGAAAACATCAGAAAACGCGGGCCTCGTGACCATGATCATCCAGATGGAGAACCTGAGGTTTCCTTTAAAGCTACATTTTTTCACTTTCTTAGCGAAGTAGAGGCGATCTTCGGAATATGGGTGATCGTTCTAGCTGGTGCAGCGACCTATTATTACAGCTGGGGAGATTTCAAAATGTATCTCTCAGAGGACAAAAAATTTACGGAGCCTTTGTTTGTCGTGGTGATCATGGCTATTGCGGCGAGTCGTCCTGTATTGCGTATTGCGGAAAAATTAATGTCCGTTGTCGCGGCTTTAGGCAAAGGTTCACCATCGGCATGGTGGTTAAGTGTGTTGATCATTGCTCCAATTCTAGGTTCATTTATAACTGAGCCAGCTGCGATGACGATAGCCGCAATGTTACTCGCTAAAAAGTTCTATCAGTTCAAGCCATCACCTACTCTAGCCTACGGGACTATTGGGCTCTTATTCGTGAATATCTCGGTAGGTGGGACGCTTACTCATTTTGCAGCTCCACCGGTTCTGATGGTGGCCGGGACATGGGGATGGGACACGCTTTTCATGTTAGAACATTTTGGATGGAAGGCAGTGATAGGAGTGGTTCTTTCAAGCTTGTTGTATTTCCTGATTTTTAGAAAATCATTGCATCGTTTGTCTGATATGGCTGATGGGGTTCAGGATAATAAGTTTAATCCACAAGCGTGGAGTGAGCGTGAGACGCCGATTCCTGCTTGGGTCACTTTTGCTCACCTGTTGTTCCTCGGGTGGACGGTTTATACCGCTCATTATCCGGTTTTGTTTGTTGGTGGCTTTCTGTTTTTCCTGGCATTTTTGATGGCGACCCGTCACCACCAGAATTCAGTTTCAATGAGAAGTCCGATGATGGTTGGTTTCTTCCTTGCGGGATTGGTGATTCATGGAGGCTGCCAGGGATGGTGGATCGGTCCGATCATCCAGACACTTTCGGATGATGCCTTGATGTTGGGCGCGACAATTCTAACAGCATTCAATGATAACGCTGCGATTACCTATCTCGCCTCACAAGTTGAGGGGATTTCATTCAGTGCCAAACACGCGGTCGTTGCTGGTGCGGTGACAGGTGGTGGTCTCACGGTGATTGCCAACGCGCCCAACCCAGCGGGTCAGAGCATTCTATCGAAATACTTCGATGGTGGTGTTTCTCCACTGAAATTATTTCTGGCCGCGCTGACACCAACGATTGTCGTCTACCTTTGCTTCATCATTCTGCCAAACGGTCCAGCCAAAGAGCATGAGCCTACAAAAACGCATGCCAAAGCGGTGATCGAAAACGTGATTCCGGCTGGAGCTGTGCATTGATTTTCATTTTCGAATCCAGCTCTTGCGTAGTTAAAAAAATCCCAAATTCAAACAAACTACCAAAAGCCGAGCATGCTGCACTTTTTCGTTACCAAGCGAGGCGGCCATACGCTGAAATTTTATCTGAATGATTGGGTGGGAGAATTACGTGCCTGCATCGCTGTATATTTTTACGAGGACTATCCATGGCCCGAAGCGAGTTCAGGGACCTATATATTCACTGATCTTGAGCGCCTCAGTTCTGGGCAACTCGACTTGGCGATCGACTACGCAAAGCAACTGCGGCGCAGCGGAGTCGATTTACTTATCCTGAATTCTCCGGAGAAAGTCCTGCGGCGGTTGAATCTCCTGAATGAGATGAGCCGTATCGGAATCAATCGCTTTCGTGCTTTTCGCTTACAGGAGATACCTGAAGATTTTCGTTTTCCAGGGTTTCTACGTATATAGAATGATCATAACGGTGCCGCCAGTCCGCTGTTGCAAAATAGCGATGATCTAGTGAACGCATCTAACAAAATTTTAGCGAGTGGAGGAGATGTTGAAGATGTTCTGGCGGTTGAGTTTTGCGACACACGTAGTCCAGACGGTCGCTACCGTAAATATTCGTTTTTCCGAATCGCTGACATCATGATTCCGGCACACATCATCTTCAGTCAGCATTGGGTGGCTAAGGACGGCGTATCAAATGCTGAGCAGGTTGTTGAAGAAGATCTATTTCATTTCCAAAGCCCTCACGTTTCCTGGGCTCTCGGTATCTTTGAAGCTGCCCGCATTGACTACGGCCGGATTGACTTCAGTCTCTGTCCTGATGGAGCTCCCCAAGTATGGGAGATTAATACCAATCCCATCCTGCTTGCTCCCCGAGCTAAGTATGAGAAGCTGGCGCCATTGGAGTTGCCGCGTAAGTATCTTCTGGCAATACGGTTTGGCGAGGCATGGAAAAGCTTGTTGCCTGCGGATGCGGCCTCACTTTCTATCTTTCCGAAAACAGGTGCTTCTTCACGCAGTTGGAAAAGTATCTTTCTAACAATTAAAAATTTCTGTTTGAAGTGGAAGAGGTTGTGAAGAAATTCTAATCCCTGATCTGAAAAAGTTCTGTGGGATGATCGAAGAGGTAGGTGGGTTTGGCTTTTGCGAGAGATTCGCGGGAATTGAATCCCCAGCTCACGGCAGCGTGGGGAATTTTGGCTTTTTGCGCGGCTTTCACGTCGCGCAATTCATCGCCGATGTAAATGATTTCGGAATGCTCCAGGGAAAAGGTTTTTCGAATCGCGCGGAGGTGGCGGGATTTTCCGGTGAGTTTTGAGGTGGAGGAAACGAAATCGAAAAGATCACGGATTCCGTGATTTTGCAGAAACACATCGACGTTCGCGGTGGTATTGGATGTTAGAATTCCAAAGCTATCCGTGTTTTCGCGTAATTCTGTTAGGGTTTCTTTCATGCCATTGATGAGCTGTAGGCGATCAATATTGTTCCGCATCATTTTTGTGCCACGGGCAATGATTGATGGGACTCGGCGACTAGGGATTTTGAGCTTTGAGAGGATCTCTTTCAGCGAGAGATGTCTGAGCTCGGAGACCTCGTGTTCCTCGACTTGGCGGATTCCATATTCAGGAGCGAGCTCATTGAAAATTTTTCGAGTCTCTCCAAGCGTATCAGCAATGGTGCCATCAAAGTCAAAAACGAGAGCTCGGTATTTCATCCAAAACAAACTGAATGACTGAGAGGGCGGAGGCGAGCTTGAAATGAGTGTAAAATCAGAGCCGGAGATTTGGATCGATATCGCCGTCTAGCGGATCGGTTTTCCCTGATAGAAATCGCAATAAGCCGGCGAAGGCGATCATGGCGGCGTTGTCGGTGCAGAGCTCGGCGCTGGCGATTTCGAGTTGGATGCCTTCTTTCTTGCAGCGCTCGGTGAATGCTTCGCGGACTTTACGGTTAAGGCTGACGCCTCCGGAGAGGCTGATGAGATGTGTGTTGGTGGCTTTTGCGGCGCGGATGGATTTTTCTACCAAGACATCGACTACAGCGGCTTGGAACGAAGCGGCGATGTCTTCGAGTTTGGCACTTGGGTCTTTTTGCAAGGTATAGAGCACGGCGGTTTTCAGGCCGGAGAAGGAAAAATCAAGCTCGCCGCCCTGCATCATGGAGCGGGGAAAATCGTAGGCGAGGGAATTTCCGTTGCGGGCAGCTTTTTCGATTTCAGGTCCTCCGGGATAGGGAAGCCCCAGCATTTTCCCGACTTTATCGAACGCTTCCCCAGCTGCGTCGTCGCGGGTGCTGCCGAGTTTCTGGTAGTTTCCAGGTGCGAAAACTTCCATCAACTGGGTGTGACCGCCGGAGACGATCAATCCAATGTGATGAGGGACGTGAGTTTGTTCGATGAATGGGGAAAGCAGATGGCCTTCGAGATGGTTGACCGCAATAAATGGTTTTCTAGAAACACAGGACATCGCCTTCGCGGCTGTGCTGCCGACGAGTAAAGAAGACGCGAGGCCGGGCCCCATGGTCGCGCCGAAGACATCGATATCCGCCATGCCAATGCCGGCGATTTCCAAGGATTTCTCCACCAATGCATTGAGATTGAGCGAATGGCTGCGGGAAGCGATCTCCGGGACAACCCCGCCGTGAACCCGATGTTCCTCGATTTGCGAAGCCACCACGCTCGAAAGCAGCTCAGCAGCTTGGTTCGGCTCCCCGCGAAGGATCGCCACCGCCGTTTCATCACAAGAGCTCTCAATCGCTAAAATAACCGCCACGCCGGGATGATTCACGGGCACGGCGGTTTGGGCAATAGCGAAGAAGAAAAGAGAACCGCGAATGGACGCGAATAAACGCTAATAAGAACTGGGATTGGACATCTTTTATCGAAATTTAGTGGATAAGTTCACCGAAGAATTCGATCTGAAATGATTTCATTCGCGTCCATTGCCGTTCATTCGCGGTTATCTTAATCTGAGTATTTCCCATAATTCTTTGAAAGTTGGACGATAGAGGTTGGACGTGTGGCATTTCCTATTTCAGGTTGGGTCGTGCTGTTTTCCTCTGTTTATTCCGACCTGCTTGCGAACCCGACGCCTCTGATGCGTCGGTTCATGAGTTTGTTGGAGGAAAATGTTTCGTTGGAAAAGCTCGCGGCAAAAAGCCAGCAAGTGACGCGTCAGTATTTCGGTAAGACCATGAGGTTGTTTGCTCCGCTTTATGTCTCGAATGAATGCGTGAACAATTGTTCGTATTGCGGGTTCTCCCGTGATGCTGCGATTTTACGGACAACCCTCACCGTCGATCAAGTGGTGACAGAAGGAAAATATCTGCATGCTCAGGGATTTCGGAATTTGTTGCTAGTAGCAGGGGAACATCCGAAATTTGTTTCCGAAGGGTATTTACAAAAGTGTTTGGACGCATTGATTCCCTTGTTCCCGACGTTGGCGTTGGAGGTTGGTCCGATGGAGGACGATCAATACCGGGAGTTGGTTGAACATGGTGCGGAGGGTTTGATCGTTTATCAGGAAACGTATCATCGCGAAACCTATCAGACACTCCACACAGCAGGGCCTAAAAAGAATTTTGACTGGCGGTTAGATTGTCCGGAGCGTGCGTATGCCGGCGGATTTCGTCGGATCGGGATTGGTGCATTGTTTGGATTGGCCGATTGGAAACATGAAGCGCTCTCGCTCGCTGCACATTTGGAATATCTCTATAAGCATTGCTGGAAAGCGCAGTTCTCTGTGGCATTTCCTCGGATGCGTCCTTACGCAGGAAACTATCAATACCAAGCCGATCCTGATCGCTTTCTGCCGGATGAATCTTTGCTACGCTTGATCACGGCATTCCGCATCGTTTTTCCGCAGGTGGCGATCGTGCTCTCTACTCGTGAACCAGCACCTTTACGCGATGCCATGGCGTCATTGGGCGTGACCCACATGTCAGCTGGTGCTCGCACCGAACCCGGTGGCTACACCGGAGCAGGATCGGAAGATCTCCACCTCACTGTCAAAGGCCGACGCGTCGAACTCACCGAGCGCAGCGGTAACGAAAAAGCCACCGAACAATTTCAAATCCACGACACCCGCAGCCCGGCTGAGATCGCCGAGATGCTGAGAAATCAAAACATCGATCCAGTGTGGAAAGATTTCGATCAGGCATTGGTACAAGCCTGAGGAATGATTCCGAATGGTTTGAATTTGCTTTCTTGCCGTGGGTTGGTATATGACCTACTGAAAACGATCACTTCCATCTCAACCTATGAAACATCCATTATTCGCAACTTTGGCCGTCTTGTTTTTGGCTTATCTCCCTGTATCGGCAAATGACAAGATTCCCAGTGGCTACGAGCCGATCGCCAATTTGCAGGAAGTCATTAAAGAGTCTGGCGGCAAAAAACTCATCATGCTAGTGGTCAAAGGGAAAGACGACGAGTGCCCGAGATGTGCCGAGGCGATGAAAAACGGCGTGCGTGCGGTTGGTTCTGGCGTTATGAAGGTTTTTGTTCGCGCCGAGGATTTCAACCCGATGGACAAGAAAGATCTCCCAGCCTCGTTGCAGACACGTGCGCAAAAAAGATTCTATATTGGTGCATCGGTGTCGATTCTGGTGTTTGACCCGAAGATGGAAAAGATCATCGCCGAAATCTCGCGGGACGAGCTCGAGGGCAATAAAAAGCTCACGGAGGATTTCAAAAAAGCCTTACAAGAAGTCAAAAAGGAGCTCAAATGAGGCTCTGATTTATAGGAATTGCTGGTCAATTGGTCAAATCGCGTTAAATTCCTTCGAAATAAACTTTCCCCAAACATGGCACAGCAGATTGATCAATACGCCCGTGATATTTCCGATGAGAAGCAGCATTCGGTGATCGATGGATCGTCGAAAGGAACCGACAAGCGGTATTCCGTTTTGTTTCACGATTACGAGGATCCGAATTCGCTGAGAAAATTAGCTGGAGCGATTAAGGATCACACCTTGCATCATTTGGATGAGTATTTGGAAAAGGCGGAAAAAGCGCTGACCGAGCGGGGAGTGAAAGTGCATTATGCATCGACGGATGAGGATGCGCGCCAAGCAATTCTTAAGATTCTTCGGGAACACGAAGTTAAGCAATTGACGAAATCCAAGTCGATGGCGGCGGAGGAAATACATTTGAATCCGTTTCTTATTGAGAACGGTATCGCGTGTTTGGAATCTGATCTCGGGGAATTCATCATCCAGCTTGATGGTGATGAGCCATCACATATCGTGAAGCCCATCATTCACAAGAACCGTCGAGGAATCGCAAATACGTTTTTACGAGAAGGAATCGCACCCGATTACAACGACGATCCAGAAACCATAACGCGTCGCGCGCGGGTGCACTTGCGGGAAAAATACATGGTGGCGGAAGCCGGCATCACCGGCGCGAATTTCGTCTGCGCGGATACCGGACGTTTGGTCTTGGTGACCAACGAAGGCAACTCACGTTTCGGCATGGCTCCGGTGAATTTGCACATCGCATTGGTCGGGATTGAAAAAGTCATTCCGCAAGAACGCGATCTCTCGGTATTCCTCAATCTGTTAGGACGTTCCGCCACAGGCCAGCAACTCACGGTTTACACCGAGTTTATCAACGGACCGAAATCTGAGAATCAACCCGATGGACCCGAGCACATGCACGTCGTGTTTATGGACAACGGTCGGACGGATGTCTTAGCATCGAACTGCCGAGAAATCCTGCGCTGCATCCGTTGTTCTGCGTGTCAGAACGTTTGCCCAGTTTATCGCCAGGCATCGGGCCATGCGTATCGATCCGTGTATGGCGGGCCGATCGGTGCGGTGCTTTCGCCCATCCTTTTCGGTAAACGTTTTCCCGAACTCGCCGACTTGCCGAAAGCATCCTCGCTGTGCGGAGCGTGTAACGAAGTCTGCCCCGTGGATATTCCGATTCCCGATCTTTTACTGAGACTTCGCGACAAAGCGAAACGCGAAGAAGTCCCCTCCGATGGAGCGATTCCCATGTCGCCCTTCGCAACCCTCGCCACCTCGCCATCCCTCTGGCGCACTGCGATGACCATGTCTAAGGCGATGAACCATCTGCCAATCCAGGTCGCACCGATCAAGCCACTGCAAGACTGGCTGGGTCAGCGGACATTACCCGAATCACACGGTGGTGATTTCCGTAAGTGGTTAAAGGCGCGTAGGAAGTAGTCGGGCATTTTTTTACAGGGAGGGATGAGGAAGAAGGGAGAAGAAGGAGTAAATACGAAAATGGAATTAGATCTACCGCACAAGGAACTCACCAAGGAGGTTATTGCAGCTGCGATTTCTGTTCATCAAGAATTACGCCCTGGATTAGATGAGAAACTATATGAACGCGCTCTTTGCATTGAGTTGGCGGAGCGAGGTATCAGTTTTGAGCAACAACCTAAGTACGAGGCATTTTATAAAAAGCGATTTATTGGTCATCTTGTTCCCGATCTTGTTATTGAGAATAAGTTGATCGTTGATGCAAAATGTGTCGAAAGTTTTACTTCTGTTCACGAAGCGCAAATCATCGGTTATCTCAACATCAGTAAACTTGAAATTGGTCTATTACTTAACTTTAAAACTTGGCCACTTGGAAAACGACGACTTTTCCGTTCCCAATCATAACCAAACATATCATTCACTCTTCCTCCTCTTCTCCTTAACCTCCTCCCTCTCTGTAAAATAAGCCCGAACCATCTACAGCCATGTCCCGTTCCCAAATCTTCTCCAAAATCCGCGAAACGACGGATAACCTTGCCGAAAAGACGGCTTACCCGACTTACGAAACTTCGGTGATGCATTCCAACGTGAAGCTCAAACAAGCGGATTTGTGGGATGCGTTTGCTGAAAATTTCAAAGCGGTAAACGGTCGACCCATGAACTCCGTGCAACAGTTGGCTGAGTTTCTAGATGGAAACAACCAACGCGTTGGTTACTGCGATCCGGAGTTGTTTGATAGCATCGGCAAGGCTTTGGTGGCTGCGGGTTTAAAAGTGGAAACGACCTACGACAGGGATCGTTATGATGATTATCAATTCGGCATCACGCGCGCGACTGGCGCGATTGCTGAATCTGGCTCCCTGATTATTGATGATTTCAAAACCACCTATCGACTCGCCGCGCTATCGCCTTGGGTGCATGTCGGTGTTTTGAAAAAATCAGAAATCCATCGCACGATTCCTGATGCGATCGCAGCTTTTGGAGATGCACCGAATATCATCTGGTGCACGGGTCCTTCGAAGACGGCTGATGTTGAAGGGATTCTGATTGAAGGGGTTCACGGGCCCGGAGAGCAAATCGCGCTTTTAGTTTAGTTCCGGCTTTTTCTCTACAAGGAGGGAGGAGAAGCGGGAGGAGAGGAGATCGAAATGGGTAGGTCCTATTCCGACATGCTGTAAGTGATTCGGAAAAGTGGAACAGAAACAGCAAATGCTACAAACATCAGATTGAGTATCACCGCCAGAAACGAAAGAGAGAGTAAATGGGGGAATGACCAACGCATTCTCTCGGATCTAAGGATCAAGGTGAGCCCGATTAATGTTACTACGCCAATTACTATGCCTAAAACTATTGGTGCGATCGACGCAGTGTAAGCCACAGATAATTGAGTAATGACTGGTAACTCTGAATCCAGTTGTTCGGAAAATAAGCGAGTATGAGACCTGCCCGACAGCAATCAAAATAAAACCCGAAAATATGTTGGCTAAGGATGCCACAAGAACAGCAGCGATATTCAAAGCAGTCTTCATTTGATACGGTAAAAATTTAGCTGATTAGGAAGGTATATCTCAAAGCGTATGCCCCATTCTCAGGCGCTTCGTATCCAGATACTTTTGGTTATGGATGTTGGCGGGTAGTGAGAGAGGGATTTGCTCGGTGATTTCCAAACCATATCCTTCGAGCCCGACGACCTTTTTCGGGTTATTGGTCAGGAGTTTGATGCGGCGGACGCCGAGGTCGTGGAGGATTTGGGCGCCCATGCCGTAGTCGCGGAGGTCGGAGGCGAAGCCGAGTTTTTCGTTAGCTTCGATGGTGTCGAGTCCTTGCTCTTGGAGTTTGTAGGCGTGGATTTTTGCAGGCAGGCCGATGCCGCGTCCTTCCTGACGGAGGTAGAGTAAGACTCCGCCTTCTTCGGAAATACGTTTCATCGCGGCGTCGAGTTGTGGGCCGCAATCGCAACGCTGCGAGTGAAAAACATCACCTGTAAGACATTCGGAATGAACGCGAACGAGGGTCGGTTTCTCGGGATCGATTTTACCATGCGTGAGCGCGAGGTGATGTGAGTGATCCAGCGATACGGTGTAGAGATGGCAGTCGAAATCGCCGTAATCGGTAGGCATTAAAACCGTGCTCTCGTGTTTCACAAACTTTTCGGAGCGTCGACGATACTCGATCAGCTGGGCAATGGTGCAGGCTTTGAGGTTGTGCTTGGTTTGGTAATTGCCGAGGTCGCCGACACGTGCCATGGAGCCATCTTCGTCCATGATTTCACAAATCACGCCAGCGGGCGGAAGACCGGCGAGTTTGACTAGATCGATTGCGGCTTCGGTGTGGCCGGCGCGACGCAGGACACCGCCGGACATCGCTTGCAGAGGAAAGATGTGACCGGGCTTAACGAAGGAATCAATGTGTGCGGATGAATCCGCAAGGAGTTGAATAGTGTGCGCGCGGTCGGCTGCGGAAATTCCGGTGGTGATGCCTTTCGAGGCATCGACTGAAATCGTGAAGGCGGTTTTCATGCCCTCGTGATTGCGGCGGGTCATCTGCGGGAGATCCAGTTCTTCGGCGCGTTCGGAAGTGATGGGTGCGCAAATCAGGCCGCGACCGTTGACCGCCATGAAGTTGACCATTTCCCGTGTGCACAACGAGGCCGCACAAACGAGATCGGCTTCGTTTTCGCGATCCGGATCATCCGCGACGATGACGATTTTTCCGGCGGCGATTTCAGCGATGATTTCATCGATGGGATGGAAGGTGAGGGCGGGCACGGGTTGGGGAATAGTGAATAGTGAATAGTGAATGAAGAAGAGTGAATTTCTTAAATCAAAAATCAACAATCGTCATTCAACAATCGTCAATCAAAACGAATAACTAGACGTGTCTCTCACTGAATGGATTGACGATTGATGATTGTTGATTGTTGATTTTTGAATGAAGAGAAAGAACTGATATTCAGTTGAGCATTGGATTCTTTGGTGCTTGGGAGAGCAGAGCGTGATAGGGAGAGATGCCGCTGAGAAGTCTTTTCCAGAGGGTGAGATCGTGGGGGTGGCTTAAAATATCGATAGGCGGCTGGAGGGTGAACCAGGTATTGCGCTCAATTTCATCTTCCAGCTGACCTGGCGTCCACGCGGAATGGCCGACGATGGCTTGGACGAGGTGATCTTTTTTATCGACCAAGTCCTCTGCGATTTCGGCGGAAACCCTAGGAATCAGGCTTGCCCCTTTTTTTGGATCCATGTGAATCACCGCGAATGTCAGATGCTCTGTACCAACCGGTCCGCCCTGCAACACTGGGAGTTTAGCGAGCGAAGATTTTTTCAACTTTGAAACCAGCGCCCCCACCGTGGTGCCGATGGGATGGTTGATGATGGCGCCGACAGCACCGTCCTTCGCGTTGTGCTCGGCGATGAAAATCACCGAGTGATCGAAAGTGCCATCGCTCAAGGAGGGCGTAGCAAGTAGCAACTGGCCGCGCAGTGAGATGGGTTCGGGTTCGGTGGTGTTGAAGTTCACTGAATGAAGCTTAAACGGGATGTGGGGAATATCAAGAACCTCAAATGCACTAATAAATACAAATTTAACCACGGATTGCACGGAATGCACGGATAAGTCAGGATGGAGGATTGATGACTACTTCGCTCGATAGGGTAATTCATTTATGCAAAAACCATTTTCATTTCCATTCCGTGAACTCCGTGCAATCCGTGGTTAAAAAACACTGGGCATACTTAGCATCCTGCTGTTTCAAATGAATCCAATTCACGATGCGAGCGCACAAGATGAAATTATTCACATGTCCGTAATTTGGCACGCGAAGGGCTGCTTGGTCGGTCATGAAAAAAGGATATTTGCTAGATATGGACGGGGTGATTTATCGTGGTGGCGAGGTTATTCTGGGGGCGGTAGAATTTGTTCGGAGACTTCGGGAGACAGATACACCCTTTTTATTTTTAACCAACAACAGCCAACGAACACGCCGCGATGTGGCGACAAAATTGTGCCGGATGGGCATCGATGCGACAGAGGACGATGTGTTCACTTGTGCGATGGCGACGGCGCGATTTCTAGCGCGGCAGAAACCCGGCGGCACGGCGTATGTGATCGGCGAAGGCGGATTATTAAACGCGCTGCATCACAATGGATATTCGGTGGTAGAAGATTCACCAGACTATGTGGTGATTGGTGAGGGACGTGCGTTTACGTTTGAAATGATCGAAAAGGCCGTGCGCTTGGTAGATCGTGGCGCTAAATTGATCGCGACGAATCTCGATCCAAACTGCCCGACCGATAACGGGATACGCCCGGGTTGCGGAGCGATTGTTGCAATGATCGAAAAGGCCACAGGTAAGCAGGCTTTCTCGCTAGGCAAACCGAGTCCGCTGATGATGCTGGAAGCGAGAAAACAACTTGGCCTTTCCACCGCCCAGACAGTGATGGTCGGAGACACAATGGAGACGGATATTTTGGGCGGAGTGCAACTCGGGTTCCGCACGGTGCTCGTGCTTTCAGGTGGAACCAAGATATCTGATCTCGCCAATTTCGCCTACCAGCCAGACATGATCGTCAACGATTGTGGCGAGATCGAGCTGGATCAGGTGTTTCACCGAGAATTACTGGAATGAAAAATTGCGTAACCTAGATGGGAAAATGAACCGCAGATGGACGCAGATGAACGTTAATTTTCAGAACCTTATGATGAATGTATGATTCATCTAGTGGATTAGAGAATCGATCAGCTATATGTTCATTATCTGCGTGTATCTGTGTTCATCTGCGGTTGAAATTCTCTTTAGGTCGCTGTGTTGACCTGGTTTGGCTGTTTCGGTCGTTTTTCTGTAAAACTTGCTGTCATTTTCGGGGAATTTTGCCATTTTCAGTTGTTAAATCTGAATATGAATCCCAAAAATATTTCTAACAACAGCCAAGCGGTAGTGAAACCCAAAGCAAAGGTTGAGATGGCGACCTTGGATGACCTGCCAGCGTTGACGGAGTTGGTGATGGATTTGTTCTCGATATCGGCGGGGGATTTTAAGCCGGATCGTGAGTTGCAGGAGCGCGGCTTACGTCTGATTCTTGAGCAACCGAACAGGGGTCGGATCGCTGTGATTCGGAATGAAGATAAGATTTTCGGCATGGTAAACATGCTGTTCACGATTTCCACCGCACGCGGCGGATTTGTGATTTTGATGGAAGATGTGGTGATTCATCCGCATCACCGCGGACAAGGTTACGGCACGATGTTGGTGAATCACGTAGTTGAATTTGCGAAGATGAAAAAATTCCTACGCATCACCTTGCTGACCGATAAGATCAGCGCGGAGTCCCAGCAGTTTTTCCTGAAGCAGGGATTCAGTTATTCCAACATGATTCCGATGCGATATTTGATCGAAACGGATCAGTGAGGTTGAAAATATCAAGAATAGTTGATTGTGATTTTTGGTAGGGTGCCATCGCCGAGGGCACCGCGCTAAGCGAGACGTATTCGATTCTTCAAAGAAACATCATAATCTTCCTCATTCCATACGGCGCCCTCGGCGATGGCGCCCTACCCAGATTTAAGAATAGGTCGCGAGATGCTTCTTAAGCACGGGGGTGAGGGCGTCTTCGATGTCGGAGTTTTTGATGACGTGGAGCAAGGACTTCATCGCGATCGGGATGTGTTTTCGATACCATTCGTCGTGGCGATTTTCGATGATGTTTCCAAAAGCACCGAGCGCCTGCATGAGGCGCTGGGTGGCGCATTTGTGAAACAGGGAGGTTTCCGGTCTTTCATCGGAAATATCTTCCCAAAGATCTAACAGTTGATCGCGTTCGTCTGCTGAGTGATCCATGTAGGGATCGAAAATGAGCGATGCGAGATCGTATTCTTGTCGACCCCGCCGCAGGCCTTGGAAATCGATCATGTAAACTTTGCCATCTTTGATCATCAGGTTCTGCGATTGGAAATCGCGATGCACGAGATGCTTGTGCGTTGCGCCAAGCGCCTCCGCCATCTCGACGAAAGCTTCATTTTTTTCCAAAGCAACTGGGCTTTCTTTAAGGAAATCCTCGATGAAGTAATCGAAGAAATATTTCTGCTCCCACCGATAAAGATCAGCATCGAAGGGCGGCATCAGTTCCAAGTCTTTCGGGACTTTGGTGAAAAACAAGCGGTCGACCTGTTCCAATGCAGAGCGGTAAAACGGCAGGCGCTTTTTGAATGGCTCGTCTTTCATCGAATGCAAATCGACATCACCGAGGTCTTCGATCAGCGCGACGTTGTGTTGTGAGCGATCGTAGAGAATTTCCGGAACATTGAATTTCGCTTCTTTGAGGAATTCCGCGATCGGCACGAACTGCGCATTGTCCTCGCGTTCATCAGTCCAATAAATCCCGATGAAATCATCATGCACGGGGGTTTTCACCCGAGCGATGGTGCGGCCGGACGCGCCACGTTTGATCGGGATCATCGTGATCGGCGTGGTGGGATCGACTTCTAAAAATTGCCGGGCTGTGGAGAGGATGGCTTCGGTGGACATAAGCAGCGGAACTAAAACTGGGTTTTCTGTTTTGTGAAAGAGAGTTTTAGTTGAAATTTAAGGGTTGAGTTCGGTAGGTGAGCGCGAATGTGGGGTTTATCTGTGCGGAGAGGGAGAAGACTGGGGGATATTGAAATAACAGCCTGACATCAATTTTTAACATTTTAACGGAAAAAAATCCGCTTCCGTGGAATTGACCATAGCCAAAATGGACCGTTTGTGGTGACTAGTGTTCATTGCCATGAGCCAACCAGCAAATCTTCTGCGTTTGTCCGTAATTATCAATAATTATAACTATGGGCAATATATTGAGGAATGTATCCAATCTGTTCTCAATCAATCGCGCTCTGCAGATGAGATCATCATAGTGGACGATGGTTCCACTGACAACAGTGTTGAGATCATCAGGAAATTTGAAGGGCAGGTACGATTATTAACCCAGCCAAACGGCGGGCAACTCAGTGCGATCGTGACAGGGGTGGAAGCAGCTACAGGAGATTTTCTATTATTTTTGGATTCGGATGACTTGTGGAACCCCGATCATCTGGAGACTGTTGAAAAGGTCTTTAACGAATATCCATCAGTCGATTGCTTGTTCACCAAGTTGCAATTGTTTGGAAATGATGAGGGACCCCATGTATTGAACATCAGAAAGTTCCCAAACAGACTCAAGTGCTCGCGCTTTGCTGCCTATTATTCGAATTTCTTTCTCGGGAGGCCGACGTCCGCATGCGTATTCAAAAGTGAGGTAGTAAAAAAAGTGATTCAGGCATGTAAAGGGTTGGAGGATGATTTCAGAATATGTGCTGACAGGATATTGATTAATGGAACATCGCTCATTGGTGCGGAAAAGATGTTTATTGATGATTGCACGGTTCTTTATCGTACGCATGGCGAAAACGGTTACTATGCGAAGGAAAAAAACGGGCAAGCGCTCGCGCTCGCGGAGCACCGCAAAAATCTTATTAACCAAAAGATACTGGCCGCATATCCATTTAAGTTCACTCCGGACGCTGTGGTGAAAGAGATGCTACAAAATGGCAGCGCGGAATTACATGGCGTGTTTTATCGAAATATAGCCAAACGCATGAAATTGTCTTATCTGGCTGATAAATACCTACGCTGGCGATTAGGCCGACTGAGGCGGAAGTTGGCAAATGAATGACCACAAAAACATCTTCAATTCAAATCATACTTCCATTTCGAGCAATTCACCCAGGTGATCTTGGAAGTTCAGCTTATCTACTACATTCTGTTTCAATTGTTTTGAAAGGATGATGGCGTGACATTTATTGCGCTGTATTTCCCCTTTAATCTGATTGGCAGTCTCTAGCCTCTCGTGCTTTTTAGCGATCAGAAATTGCAATAGCAAGATGGCCATATTTTCAGGATCTAACTCGCGAATTTGCCTCAGATTAGCATCGGCTTTTTCATGACTGCATTCAGGATCATCGAAATCAATCATGAACATATTATAATGGATGAAAGCTTGCTGCATCCTGTTGTAATGGAATACCTCGCCGGATGCCAGTGAGGCTTCTAGGGCGGTTTTTTGCTCCTCGACAGATGGAATATGAATATCGACACCGCTGAGGCGCTTTGCAAATTGTGTCATATTTGAATCACCTGCACAGATGACCTTTTTGCACAAAGACATCAAATATGCGTCGCATAATGTTGATGTGGGGTTGTGTGAGGCGTTTGAGGATGTGATTTCAGGTGATAATTCAACGTTGGGATATTTCTTTTCAAGTTGTATGAGTTCATCAAGAGAGTCGCCGTGCGGCGTCCCCATGATGACAATGTTTTTGTCGTGGTTATCGCGAATAGCTTTCTCTACCACCGGCAGGCTGAGCGATCTGCAACGGACATATTTTCCCAACCTACATCTCCCATAGATGACGTCGCCTGCGCGGTAATGGATGGTAATCCATTGTTTCCAGTCGCGCATGCTCTGGATTGCGCTGAATTTATCTTTCATCGCAGGAGAAAAGAAATGTTCAAAGATTTCTTTGTTCATCGCGATGTCTTGGCCGTAGTGTCGGTATGATTGGCAATTCGCCAGCACGTTATGGTATTCTGCCATATGCTTTTTAAAGTCTTTGTATGGGATTTTTTTAGCTATGGTTGTTGCTGTGACGATTGAACAATTGGCCATGGTTTTGTGCCATGGCATGGCGCATTTCCTGACGATGCCCTCATCCATATAATGCTTTTCCAAGAATTGCTGACTGATAAAACTAATAGGCGTATTGGAGATGCAGGAGAATTTGTCCAACTCCGCTCCTTCACCTGTCACCCATGTAAAAATGAAGGGCGTGTTGTAGTGTTTGGATAATACGACGCCGTTGAAAATCGAGTTGATCCGCGCCAGCAGTCCGTCACTGCGGGCCGCGATGATGTATCCTTTAAGAGGTATGCGGTCGGTGAACTTGCTTCGGATGAGTTGACGCCGATATCTTTGTTCAAGTTCTTTCAGTCGCCGGCTATAAGGAAGACTACGGGATACCGCTCTGATGCAGAGATAAACATACTGATTATACTTAAACATAGATGCGACTGGGCTGGCGTTTTTTTTATCGTGCATGGCTTCACATGAATGACAACTCATAACAGCCATGGAGAGCTTCCACCCTTTTGTAACCCACTGCTCGACAGGAATCTGAGCAGTATACGGAACAAATTTCGCCCTATCTCGACCCTACCCCAACTATTTGCAACCGTGCTTTCGCAATGCCCATTTCTCCCGCGATACTGTAGAACAGATGAATTTGGCCATTTTCGGCGTAAACATATGGATCTCTCAATTGCCGAGCCATAATTGCCGGACCATGCTCTGAAAATAGTAGAGGATAGTCACTGCCTTCGTAAGGGGTTTCCGGCTTGATTACAGAAATACACCGCTTTTCCTTCCATAGATTCCATGGGGCGTCTAACCGAATGATGGATAAAATAATCCGCTCGGGAGCATCCCCTACGCGACTGTAGAAGACCATCAAATCGTTCCCATCCTTATATACCCCTGTATGGCGGCTATCTTTGAGAATTTGTGGACCTACTTCAAACTCGCTAACCCCATCCTTTGATCGATACAAGCGTGACCACCTATCGTTCCAATTCTTGGCGATTGCGTAATGCCAGCCGTCATGCTTGAAAATGCGAGCGTAGAAATTTCCGATATAAACTTGTTGTGAATTGAAAGTTAGTCCGTCACGGGAGAAAGCGAGACCTGTACATTCACCTTTGCGGAATTTCGCCGGAGCATGAAAATACATCCTGATTCGTTGATCTTGATGGTCCACATGCACATCTGGAGAGGCGACATGCCCTTCAAACCAATCGGCGTCATCAAGTTTAAGCGTTCCAGACTCATGAACTATCCAAGGGCCATTCAGATCATCGGCATAAGCTAAATGGATCCGATCTCCCTCATAACCACCGAAATACATGTAGTATTGACCCAGCGGCGTATTAACCCAACTCGGAACTCGTATAACGGATGGCCCGCTAACATTATTTCCAACAACCAACGCCTTCCACGGTTGCCGCTTTATGGATTTGAGTTTAATCCGATATACTGGATTTATAAGGCTCAATGGAAAATTTGCGAACCATCTGAGTTTTCGTAAGCATATCTTTATACTCCTTTTTTTTATGAATTGGCGATACATTTTACGAAAATGAATCACTGTCAAAATCCATTCCATTCGCATATCAGAAACAAAGGATTGCGACGACTTTTGCGGAATTTGTCGGAAGTCCAGATGACATTCAGCGGCTGATAGATTTTCCATCCAGTCACGATAAAACACATTTTGTTTGGACCATGGCTTTTGTGCTGGCTGATGCCCGGCAAAGTGGAGGACACGAGCACGACGAAGCTGAGCATCTTCCCTGCGAGAAGCGTGTGGAGCAACCATGTTGATCATTAGATTGTAATTGCTGGGCAATCGTTTCCATTGATTGCAAAAAATGAGATTAAAAACAGACTGTTCTGCAAAACGGCAAAACTCCATGTTCTCTACCAATGCCGATACCAACTCATGATAGATTCCGCTCGGGATTTTCTTCGGAGAGAAAACCATGACTCCTGTATTGAAAGCGGGTGCGAACTGGACATGATGTGGCGGTTTCTTGGCCTCGGCCCAATCCGGCATGAAATGCTGCCGAACATTACTCAACTCATCAGGAACCGCATAAAGCCCCTGCAACTTAGATAGTTTGTGAATTGGACCACGAATTAGTATGTCAGTATCCATATAAACCACCGTGTCCCACTCATGAAATTCCGTCCCAAACAGGATATACTTTAGCACAGCTGCTGGACCTACTGTGGTAACTTCACGATGCTTTGCCCACATTACATCAGGGATTACAGGTTCACAGTGGCGGACAAGAATTCCTCTCGACTCAAACCAGTCAATGACATCGAGATCAAGCCCTTTACAAAGAAGCATGAGCGACCCTGGCCACTGACCATACGCGACTGCGGCATAAAAAAACTGCTTCGCAGAATCCACGTCTTTGGAATCACAAACCGTAGCCAATAAAAATTTCGAATTCATGCTGATTTTGTGGAGGTGCAGGCATCTCACAATTTTATGCTTATTCAATCATAGAGAATATGGCAAAACCAATCTGCTATCGATTAATCCTTAATTCACATGTGGCTACAAGTCATTAACCCACACGAGGATGAACATATGATCCTACTGCTCTGCGATCAGCAGAAACGCGCATGCATGCAGCGCATTCCGACACAGGTCAGAATGCATTGGCGCGGCATGAAGCCAATTGCTTCAGCTTGCTAACAAGCCACTTAATCAAGGGCTTCTTGGCACGGGTTTTGCGATGCGTGGCAAGTGCCGCTTGGGTTTTATCAGTTGCGGCACCTTCCCGGTAGGCTTTGCGCAGGCCGAAGCGTTCAATGGCGACGAGACGCGGAAGCAACCGGCCGATCTCGGCATGAATGTCTTCGTCGAGTTGAACCAGCTTGCGGTAAATTTGATGGCGCTTATGTGCCAAGTCGAGCTGCTTGTTATAAAAGCGCTGCAAGACTTCGCTTTCCGAGTGCTCAAGCAGCGGGGTGGAGCTGATCAGCGGATCCACCCAACTGGAAGCGATATGATCGTAGCCCCGGCGGAAACGCTCTTTTTTGACGGAAGGAAGTTCGTGATAGACGCGGGCTTTCGGCTCAAAGCGGATGGGTGAGCCATCACGAATCAATTGTTGGGCGTGTGCGTAGCAGGTGCAGCGCATTACGGATTCAGGAGGACAGGATATGAGCCTGAGCCGACGAGTAAATGCGATATTATTGGATGCGTAGCACCCTAGGTGCCGATCGATACCTTCAAGTAGAAAGCCGAAATCCAAAATCGAGCAGGCATGCGCCATAGCACTTCCACCCTCGTAGATGGTGAAGCCTCCGACAGCCTCTGTTTTGCCATCCAAGATCGGCTGCAAGATCAAGTCGACCCATTCGCTCGAATCAGGGATGCAATCTCCGTCGAGATAACACAGGAAATCTCCATGTGCCTCTCGAGCGGCGATATCCTTGAGTTGGTCATAGCCAGTATCCGGGCTACATATATAACGCCACGATCCAGGTGAACCACTCAGCAAAGATTTTGCCAGTTGTTCCTCGGACGAATCTAACAGGATAGCCTCGGCGTCGGGATGGACATTGAGGTAACGATCGATAAAACCAATCGTTCGGCGTAGCGCTGAAATGCTCTGTCCTTCGGTGATGTTGTAAGCTTCGGTAATCAACGTGACTCTCATGTCATTTCGGGTGTGTGAATTGGATTGAAACGTAGAGATCCATCATAAGAATGCCAGAAAATTGCTTTTTGGAGAGATAGTAGCTCAAGATTCTCATCTTCAATCCACACCTAGGGCGAAGGGACGATGAATGGATCGATCGACCTGAGTTTTACGACCCAGCCAGGTTCGTGCTTGCACACGAAGAATTCTCACGATCTGCTTTATTTCAAGAATTGCGAAATAGACAATACCAGTGGAAAAATTTTTCTTACATAACGTGACCCTGATGGGCATCGACTGCGTTGATTTCAGTCGACTGCAGAAAGCGGCGGACATTTCTATGAAGGGCATTGACTTCGCCGACGTCAAACTGCTTTCCTCTATCAAAAACAAGGACGCGCGATGGGTTGAGATCAATCATATCGGCAGCATCGAAGCTTTTTCGGAGTTTTGCATCAAAGAGCTCAAAAACTACGTCGACACGGATTATGTGCTACTCATTCAACACGATGGATTTGTCCTCAACCCAGACTTTTGGTCTGATGAGTTTTTAAACTATGATTATGTGGGAGCTCCGCTGTTTATTAAAGGTGAATACTGGTTTAGAGAATACCTCATTCCACGGGAATTAGAGGGTTGTCATGTTGTGGGCAATGGAGGGTTCAGCCTGCGCAGCAAGAGATTCGTTCAGGCAAGTGCCAGGCTTGCGGCGCAGGGAAAATTTTCAAAATACCACCCCGAAGACCTGGTTCTCTGCGTATTTCATCAACCTCTGATCTTGAGTGAAGGGATGAGATTTGCGCCATACG
>CAMCYT010000015.1 GCA_945885485.1 Prosthecobacter debontii | reverse complement strand
CGTTATTGCCCGCTGGAATAGCTAGTCCGCTGAAAAGGAACTGGGCGTCGGGGTTGTTTAGGAGGCCGCGGTTGATGAGGTTCGTGTTGATCGGCAGCGACGAGACGGTGAGGGTGTTGACATCGACCTTGCTGGATCCGCCGAAAATGATGCCGTTGGGGTTGATGACGTAGACTTGGCCTTGGGCTTTGATTTGCCCTAGAATTTGGGTTGGGTTGCCGGTTGGGTCCGTAATCTGGTTGAAGGCTATCCATTGGTTGGCGTTCGCGCCGGCGGCGGACTGGTCGAAGGTGACGGTGGTCTTTTTCCCGACGTTAAAAGTTTGCCATTGGAGCAGTGCCTGTTGGGCAGTTTGGCGGATGCCGACATTGACGAGTCCTTGCAGGTCCGTGGTCTCGGTGGGGAGATCTGCGCCCTGCCATTTGGTGGGATCGGTGCCTACTCCAGGGGCGACTTGGAGCCCGTTGGTACCGATTCCATTGGGCACATCGGGGAGCCCGGGGCCTAGATTATTAGGTCCGGATATAGCGGCGGCGCGGGCGGCATCCTGCATCGCACGGACGGCATTGAGTGCGTTGCTGGTGCGGGCGAGTGCGTCCTGGGCGTTGGCTCGTGCTTGGGCGGTATCGGCGGGTGTAGTTATGCCAGTTCCCGATCCGCTGCCTGCGACTGGTGGTGCTGAGGAGCTGCCTCCACCTCCACGGAGAATATCGCCAGCACGACTATAAATAACGCTGGAGATGATAACGACGAAACCGAGAGACAGGTAATTGCAGAGGGTCCTGCGGGACTTGTGAAATATCGCTTTCATTTTGAGGAGTGGGAGGAGGGATTGTTAGAAAGGCTACTATTTTGGATTTGACTGAAGTTTCTGAAGTTCTATCCCGTTGATAGCGGGTGAGTTTTTCTCGATCAGGCTGGCGAGAAATTTCTCGCGATTTTCTTGGGCTTTGAGTGTGCGAAGACGGTTTTTGAGTTGCGGAGTGATCTGCTCTAGAGTGGGGATAGTTTCTTCGCGGGTATCGAGGAATTTGATGATATGCCAGCCGTCTTCCATGCGGATGGGCTTTGAAATTTGATTGAGTTTAAGAGATGGAAGCGCCTCTCGTATGGATGGTTGGATTAGATTTTCCTGCAGCCAGCCGAGTTCGCCACCTTGAGTGGCACTAGTGCGGTCATCACTAGTGACACGCGCGATCGATTCAAAATCCGCGCCGGGGGCATCGAGTTGTTTGAGAATAGCATCGAGGCGTTTCTTTGTCTCGGTGTTGTCGCCGTTCTTGGTATCCGCGATGTAGATCTGGGAAAGTAGCCAAGACTTTGGTAATTTGAATGCAGCTTTATTTTCGTTGTAAGCGGTAGCGAGTTCCTCTTGAGAAGGGTATTCAGCAGCGGGTTGGGATTGTTCTCTGAGATAGCTTTCTGCAAGTGCTGCTTCCTGAGTGCGGCGGAGTTGCGCTATGACTTCTGGTTTTTGGTCATGCTTGGCGGTTGCTGCCTGCTGGAGAACGAGGCGCTGGATGAGAAGAGCACGGACGAATTGGTCGAGGGCTTCCGAGTTAAGCGGAGCGGTTGTCTCGCTACTTGCGTTGATGGAATCAAGGAGGGATTTCACCTCAGTGGTTGTAACTTCTACCTCGCCGATTTTCCCTATGATTTCCCCAGCCAGCACTGACGTAGTTACGGCGGCGACAAGTGAAATAATTTTAATGAACATGGGAAATTATTCTTTTTCAGCGGAAAGGCGACTGTCGATGATCGTGTCTTTGTAGTCTTGAACTTGGGTCTCGATGGTGACACGGGTCTTCTGGATGAAGGGTTCACGTGCGGAGAGAGCTTTACCGAGGGCGTAGTTTTCGTAGCGATCGAGAATTTCCAGAGAGGTGGTATAGAGTTTGAGATTCTTACGTTCGCGATCGGCGATGGTGTTTTTTAAGAACAGGACTTGGTTGGCGAGTTCTGCGCGTGCTGCTTCCTTCTGTTGGGCGGTTTCCATAGCCTGCTGTTGAGAAACTTTCCATTTCTCTAGGGCTTTTACGTATTCCTTGAGGCGTTCCTCGGAGGTCTCAAGCTTTTCGTTCAGACTGGAAATGGTCTTCTCGGATTCCGATTTTTGCTTATCAGCTTCCTTGACCATGCCTATGACCTTGTTATTTAGGTTGTCGACCTCCTTTTGGAGATTGGCAGATTTAACTTGCTCCGCAGCGAACGTGGCGACCGCGTTGGCTTTTTCCGTTTCTGCGGCGCGCAGTAGGAGTGCGGTTGAGCGGAGTTGCTCGCGAAGTTTCATCTCGGCAGGTGAGACATCTTGAGCGGCGAGCGGTAAGCTCAGAAGAATTAGAAAGAATACGGATTTCATGAGCTTAGAATTTTGCGTTTAGATCGAGCTGGAAGGTGTCGGTAGACAGAGGAGCGCCGGCAATTTCATCGGATGACATCCAGCGCACACCGATGCGGACTTTAGGTGATAGGGCGAAGCTCGCGCCTAAGTGGTAGCCTTTTACATTGGTGCCACCGCCGCCGAAGTCAGAATCGGCAAAGCCATCGACAACGGCGTCGCTCTCGACATAGCGATATCCGATACTGACGAGCCAGTCACCGAAAAGCTCCATCTGCGGTTTGCCGATTTGAAAACCTGTATAATAGGCCATATCGCCGCCATCGTAGTTACCAAGGAGAGGCCCAGCTCCATCTGGGTCTGGGCCGCGGTTATTGACGGCGTTCGTATTGAGTGCGGACTTATCGAAGGCAACGTTCTTGACTGCCTCAGCGAGTGCCGAGAAACGGATTGAATCAAAGCCGTCGTAATCGATTTTTGCGGTGAAAGTGAAGTTCTCAAATGGTGTGGCGAGGCCGTAGTATTGGAACTGATTGATTGTGCCGTTGTTGTTGGCTGGGTCAGGAGTGATATTGCGGATAGGAAAATAGGTATTTCCACGTTGTGCGAAGCCGGGGCGGGAAGTGTCGGTATCGCCTGCGTCAGATGAGTTCAGAGGAACGAAGGGAGAAGAAAGTTTGCCTTCGATATCTTTGAATGAGTAGTAGCCGAGAGCGACTTTTGCAGTCCAGTCCTCATCGATTTTCCAGTTGATGCCGATCTGTGAAGCGTAGAGGTATTTATCGTTAGACTCAAATTTCGATGGCTGGTTGGAAGCGAAATTCAGAGCAGTGTTAAAAACTGGAAAGAGACCCGTAGTTCCAAAAATGCTAAGGTCATCAGTCGCTTTCACATTGGCACGGACTGCGAGTCCATCGAAGCCCAAGTCATCATCAAAAATGACTTCCGAGTTGAAGAAAGGATTATCAAAGCGGCCTGCCATGAATAACAGCTCCTCGCCATCGCCGGGACCGGCGTCGTAGGTGATGAAGGCGCGATCTAACCACAGACTGTATTTAGAGAAATTGCCGCCGCTACCACCGAGAGTTTGGTTGGGTGAGGTTGGAGAATTTGAATCACCGGTTGCTACGCGGACGCCTGCGTTGAATCCGTCTCCGAGTAGAATTTCAGCACCAGCGCGCGCACGTAAGCGAGCACGGTAGCGATCTTGATCGACGTTGTGTTGTGGGGAGAAGACGGTGCCGGTGGTGTCGAAGGGCGAACCGCTGTTGATAGCTGCAAAATCTGGGAAGGCCCCGGTATTGTTGTTGCCGTCCTCAAAAAAGATGTTTTCCGAGCGTACGCGGATGTCACCAAAGGGGATGAGACGAGAAGTCCAGTCTTCGGTTTTATTTCCGCCCCAATTTTCTTCGCGAGCTTGAGCCATGAGTTCCTGCTGGATTTGGTCTCGCATTTCGTTTTTTACGACCTCAGGGATGTAGGTGACGTGCTGGCCAGCGGGATCAATTAGCGGGGCGGCATTGGCCTCAGCTTCGGAGCGGGCGATCGTGGCTTCCTGCTCGGCTTGCTGAATGAGAGCGACCGCTTCCGCTTGGGTGAGGACACCCTTTTTGACGAGTGCCGAAATCAGGTTGATCGTTGCGTTCTGGCTGGGTGAAACTGCGGGCGTAGGAGTTTCGCTGGCCAGGTTGTCTGGGAGGGCGATTTCTTCTTTGGACTCGAGTAATTCGGAAATTGGGACGTTAGGAACCGTACCCAGGGGTAAAGGGACCTCGTTAGGAGCGTCCTGCGCGACGGCGTGCAGACTGGGAAGTATGGCTAATACTGTGATGAGATTGCGAGTGGTGTACATTTAGGAAAATAAGGGTAAGAGATCAGGGCTTCTGGGCGCTCATGCGAAGGTTAATGGGCATGGGCATGTCCGCAGGCGGAGGATCAGGTAGTTGGAGGCCGGTGAGAATCTGGTTTTGGATAATGCGGTCGAGATCAGGTTTGCCAGTTGAGTTGGTGAGTTGGGCGCGGTTCACGCGGCCTAGTCGATCCACCCAGATTTTCACACTAATCGTGAAAGCTTCGCTACGCGTGTCGGTATTTGTTCGAAGAGCACTGGAGATACTGTTCTGCACTTTTGATGCATACCATCCGTATTTGCTGGCGTTTGCTCCGCCACCGATGTTGCCGCGGCGTCCATTGCCGTTTCCGCCACCTGAGGTCAGGCCAAAGCCATTACCGTCGCCACCGGTAAGTCCGGTGCCGATATCTGCAGAGGGTTCTTCCGGTGCAGATGGTGCTTCCGGAGGAGGTTCATCTGCGGCGACTGGTTCTTGCTCGACCATCTGCTCCTCTTCGGGAGGAGGAGGAATATTTTCTGGAGGTGGCGGAGGAGGTGGAGGCGGCGTAGGGAGTGGCGGCGGGATGAATATCTCTACGATTGGGGCTTCCTTGCGTTTAGGAGACGAAGGAGTGCTTTCCGCGAAAACGACGAAATAGACGACGGTTCCGATGAGGAGGGCAGCTATACCTCCTCCGATCAGGCGTCGCTTGGTGCGGCCTTCTTTTTCGAAATCGTATTCTTCATCTGAGGACATAGCGGGAGGTTATTTGGCGGGCTGGGTGGCGAGACCGATTTTATCAATCTGCAGGCGTCCGAGAATATCTAGGACATCCATGATGCCTTGGTATTGGGTGGCGCGGTCTCCGCGGACGACGACTGGGACATCCGGAGTGGCGGCTTTGATGACTCCGAGTTTGCTCTCAAGTTCAGCAAGAGTGACGGGTAGAGTGTTGAGGGCGATCTTGCCCTCGTTGCTGATCGTGATAGCCTGCATTTTCGGTGCACTAAGATCGGTAGCAGCACTCTTGCTTGCGCGTGGAAGATCTACTTTTACGCCTTGGACACCAGCGGTGGTCATGATGATGAAGATAAGAAGTAGGACGAGGTATAAGTCCACCATGGGGGTGACGTTGATATCGTCGTAGTTGCTTTCTGCGGAGGCCATAAGTCTTGAGTTGCTATTGATTTGAGACCTTATTAAACGGACTCATCGTCTTTGCTACGGAGTTGGGCGCGGGTAAGAGGCTTTCCGCTAGGTGGATAGAATTCGGCCATTTTTGCGACGAATTCGTCGATAAATACCTCCATATCTGCGGTGGATTCCTTGATGCGACTGTTTAGGTAGGAGTAAATAAAGAGAGCTGGGATAGCTACGATGAGGCCGGCGACGGTGGCAAGTAGGGCGGAGGCGATGCCGGGGGCGATCGAGTTGACGTCGACCTCGCCGGATTTTGCGATGATGGCGAAGGTGATCATCACGCCGACAACGGTTCCCAAGAGGCCAACATAAGGACCACCAGCAATAGATATAGTGAGGAAAATGAGGCCCTTTGTTAGCTTGTGTGTCTCATGGACGAGGCCGCCATTGAGTGCGGCGCGTATGGCAATAATCGAGCGGCTGGACAGACCGCTTTGCTGATTTTTTCCAGGAGATAAGCGGTTGGAGATTTCTTCAGAGCCGATATGATAGATGTAGTAGAGAGGAGAGTGCTTGATTATCGACTGAGTGCGGGCATCCGCGTGGCCACCGAAGCTGATAATACTGGACTGATCTTCATGATCGATTGCGGTGAGATCTTTGGAGACATTTTTCCATTTTTGTTGGAAGAGCTGGCTAGCTTTTTGGATCTTGTTGAGGTAATTGAATTTTTGGATGGCGACGGTCCAACCTACAGCGATCATGAGGACGCAGACGCCAATGGCGATCCAGCCATCGAACATCATATTATTAGCAATATCTCCGAAAAGGGCGATGTGCTCCATAGCTCCGCCGCCTTCGTGTCCACCGCCTGAGGATGTCACCTCGCCAAGAAAAACGGTGCGCTGGGCAACATCGGTCGCGCCTTGTTGAATCGCCGCGAGCTTCAGCCAGTCTGCAGAGCGGGCGATATTAGAAATGATCAGGGAGTCCAACTCGCCATTATATTTTTCGGTTCCGGTTGTAGGAATACCATCGCCAAGGCCGCCGATGATGCTGTCCGCTGAGAGATCTGGCAGCGCAGCTGCGAGAGAGGTGGTAGGGATGCCGTTAACGTATAACTGGATGTTTCCATCCGTTGCAGTGAAGGCAACATGAGACCAAGTTGCAGGAAGCAGCGCCGCGCCTGGCTGGGATGCTTTTCCTCCGACTTGGATGACGGGTGAACCTTGGTCCAAAAGGAGACGGAAAGATTTATCACCAGATGTTTTGGAGAAAATTACAGCTTTGTTCTGGAGTGCCGCAGGACGAATCCACGCGGACCAAGTGAGTTCTTGGCCAGCTTTCCAATTGAGGCTCTCGGAAGCTGGTATGACAAGGGGCGTATCAAGCAGGCGTAGGCTACTGCCGATGATGCCCCCATCAGAAGTGACTCCAGGGTTACTTGAGTTGTTTGCATTTATGGTTGAGTCCGTGAAATTAGCGCCTGTTTGGCCGAACTGCATGGCAAGGCTGGTGTTGGAATCATATGCATCGACAGGTTTGCTTGATCCGGTGCCTTCGGTGCCGCCGTAGTACAGATTGACGATGGTTTTTTCACCCGCTTTAACGGTAGGTATTTTTAGCCATACGAAGCCTTCGTTGAGCAGACTGTCGAAGCGCTCGATTTGGTAGGGATAAGTTTTTTTTCCATCTGGGGAAACGAAACGAAGATCTGCCCCGTCTTGGGCTGCTGCGAGGAACTGGAAATTTCCGTCATGAAGACGGACAAGTATCGTGGCGTCGGTAAGGTTATCTCCGAGTGCTGCGGAGTCTGCACTCGCATCAATCGTGATGGTTTGCCGCTGGGACCATGCAGGGTTCCACCAGTCTTTTGGTGAGTCTTCTGCTTGGAGCTGCGCGATGAGCGGGAGTAAGAGTAGGAAGCGATATGAGATACGGAGCATGGCGATTTACTAATTTGGAAAATGAACTGTGTTAAAATTCGATCCAGCCGCGAAATGTGACACGAATGTCACCTTGTTTGACAGGGGGGACGGAATTTAGAGGGAAGGCGACATCGAGGGATGAATTGAAAACTTTTTTGTATCGAAGCCTGCCACCGACTCCTGTGCTGAGAAGTTGGGTGCTGGAGGCTTGGCCTGGAAGGGCATCGTAGATGTAGAGTGTGCCAGCATCGACAAAGGTGTGGAAGCGTAGCTCATTTGCGAGTGGCTGTTGCTTTGTGGATTTCCCAAAAAGGGATTTGGTGCGATATTCTCCGGTAAGGAATAGGGCGTTGTCGCCAAGTGCAGTGCTTTCGAAATAGCCGCGTGCGGTGGAGAGTCCGCCGCCGCTGTATTGTTCCGTATTGATGAGAGGTTTATCTGAGAGTTGGCTTTGAATTTTCACGAAGAGCTGCGAGTCATCCTTTAAATCGTGGGTGTGGGATAGGTCGCTTTTAAGGACGACGAAGTTGCCGTTTGCTCCGAAGCGTTTCTCGCCGTAGGCTGCGCGATCAGAGCCAAGGCCGCGGAGATTGAAGAGGAGTGAGCTATTGAAATCGGTGAATGCATCTTCGCCATGGAGCCATGTGGCACCGTAATTTGCACTGAGTGGATAGTATTCAATCGGGGCGGAAATACTCCCAGCTCCAATAATGAGATCTTCACCAAAGCTTTTCCAATCCAGACCGATACCGAAAGACTGATAGAAACCATCTGCCGAAGGCATGTCGAAAAGAGCGCGTAAAGTGAAGATCTCGCCCTTGCCGACTACAGATCCACCACCAAGCGTGGAAACATCACTGTCTTGTCTTACTGCGGAGAAAAGCAGACTTAGTTTATCAGAGACTCGGGCTAGATAATATCCGGAATAGACCAGAGCGTCATCGAGGTTTTCTGGAGCCATCTGTCCGCTGAAGCCGATGGTGTGTCCGAGTTGGAAGAGGTTTGCATAAGAAATACCCGCGTTCAGGCGCAGTTCTGAGGTGTTAGGGCTATATCGATTGTTGAGTTCAACTGAGCCGTGAAGAGGCATCTTGTCTTCGACGTTTAGATCGATATCGAAGGTGCCGGGGACAGAGCCAGGCCTGAGTTCTGGAGTGACACGGCGGTCAGAAAGGCGATTGAGAGCAAGTATATCTCTCTGGACATCATTCATGTTCGGCACTCCTCCCTCTGCCATGGACGGGGAAGCTGCTTTGATTTTGCTTGGGAGAAACCAATTTGCGCCGTTCACGCGGAGACGACCTACAGTCCCTTCTACGATTTCTAGAATGATGATTCCGTGGCGCGGATTCTGTTGAGGAATAAGGACAGAGACGGTCTGGTAGCCTTTTTTGTGGTAGGCCTGCTCAAGACTCTGTCTTGCCTTTTCTACATCGTCAGCTGTACGCGCAGGGCCGAGGTATGGGTAGACAGATTCTTCGACTTCTAATTTGCTAATCTTGGTAGCGCCTTTGACTCGGTATTCTTGGATGTAGAAAATCGGATTTTCGGGTGATCCGGGCTTTGCTAGATCAGGTGATGTTGTCGTCACCTCTGAATTCTGCGCAAGCGATTTTCCCGCTATAGCAATAAGGCACGCGCTAACTAAAAAAGTATTTCGGAGGTTGTTGCTAGTTTGGAAAATGAAATGCATATTGCGTGCTATAAAAACTCTCGCCTAGAACGACGGCAAAAATCTCAATTTTCATATTCCTCTCAACAGGTAAATTGTGTCGAAATTGTCACTTAACCGTACTCTGGATGGTGCAAAATGTGCACCCGACTGGGTTGAGGCCCATGCCTCCATCCGGTTTGCACCCTCTGGCTGATTGAATAATACGGGTGCAAAATGTGCACCCGACTGGATTGGCTCCATCGCCCATCCGGTTTGCAGCCTCCGGCTGATTGATAAAGGTGCATAAATGCACCCGACTGGATTGAGGCCCATGCCTCCATCCGGTTTGCAGCCTCCGGCTGATTGATAAAGGTGCATAAATGCACCCGACTGGATTCGAACCAGTGACCGTCCGCTTAGAAGGCGGATGCTCTATCCATCTGAGCTACGGGTGCGTCGTTGGACGGGGGCAGTGGTTAGCAGGGGAAACTGGGAGGTGCAAGTCATGGTTTTTGCACCATGGTCGAGGAGATATCAGTCTTTGGTGGTGAGGACGATGTCTTTGAACTGCACTTGCATCGGAGCGCCTTGGTGCATTTGTAGCGCGATGACGCCGCTTTTTGGTGCTTCAGCGGTTTCGTCGGTGACGTCTACGGTGAGTTTGCCGTTGATGTATTGTTGGACGCGATTTCCTTGAGCGACGATTTTGTATTCGTTCCAGTCGTCTTTTTTGATGGCTGCCTGGATTTCTTTGGATTCGCCGGTTTTGCCGGTGACTTCGAGTTTTGGCTTTTCAGGCTTTTCGCCTTGTTTGATGACGACTTGTTCGCCTCGTTTGGCCAGGATGCCGCGACCTTTTTCTTCGTAGAGGATGCCGCTGTGTTGTTCGCCGTATTCGAAATCTGCTTGGTATCCGCCGACGATGAATTTTGCGGCGTCGATGACTTTGCTGCGATATTGGACGCCGCTGTTGGTGTATTTTTTGTCATCACCCGGGGTCATTTTGTATTTCAGGGTGAGGGTGAAATCGGAGGGCTCGCCGCCTTTCCAAGTGATGAAAGTGTTGTGAGGGACGGGATTTTCTAGAGTTGATTTTGCGGTGAGAGCGCCGTCAACGACGGACCAGAATTTAGCATCGCCTTCCCAACCGGTGAGGTCTTTGCCGTTGAAGAGTTGGGTTTCGCCGCCGAGGGCGGGGAGGGTGAGTGCTGCGAGGAGGAGGATATGTTTCATAGTTTTTTTTGTTAGATAAAACGAACGGCGTGTTTTTTTGAGAGTTTCAAAGTATCGCCGGGCGCGGGTGAGATTTGGAATGTTGGATCGGTGAGTTTCTCTCCATTGAGTTGGACGGATCCGGAGAGGATGAATTGTTTACGCAGCTCGCCGTTGGATTTTTCCAAATTGTATGCAGATTTAAATGCATGGGCGGTGATGGACAAGACGCTGAGGTCTGCGGGGAGCTCGGAAATGTTGAGTTCGGGGAGCTCGGCGGCGTTGAGATCTTTTTTGGAGAAGCGGGTATCCCAATCGGCGCGCGCTGCGGTGGCCTCACTTTGTCCGTGATAGCGGGCGGTGAGTTGTTCGGCTAAGGATTTTTTGGCTTCCATCGGGTGGCCGTTTGGATCACGGGCTTTACCTAACAGTAGAAGGTAATAGCGATCCATGAGTTCGTCTGAAACGCTCATTAGTTTGCCAAACATTTCCTGTGGCGGCTCGGAGACTCCGATGTAGTTGCCGTAGGATTTCGACATTTTTTTGACGCCATCGAGGCCTTCTAACAGGGGCATGACCATGACCACTTGTTGCGGCTGTCCCTCGTCTTTCTGCATATCGCGGCCGACGAGGATGTTGAAGAGTTGGTCGGTTCCGCCGAGTTCGACATCGGCGCGGATTTCGACGGAGTCCCAGCCTTGCATGACTGGGTATTGAAGTTCGTGGAGGCGAACTTCTTGGCCGGAGTCGAGGCGGTTGCGGAAGTCCTCGCGCTGGAGCATTTGCTGGAGGGTGACGCGAGCGTTGAGTTTGAGGATTTCCTCGTAGCTCATTTTGCGGAACCAATCGCCGTTGTAAACGATCTCGGTTTTATTGCGGTCGAGAATTTTGAAAGCCTGTTCGGTATAGGTCGCGGCGTTGACGAGCACTTCATCACGGGTGAGAGGAGGGCGGGTGGCGGAGCGGCCTGAGGGATCTCCGATGGTGGCGGTGAAATCGCCGATGAGGAGAACGGCTTGGTGGCCGAGGAGTTGAAACTGGCGGAGTTTTTCGATAGCAACTGTGTGTCCGAAGTGGATATCTGGTGCTGTGGGATCGACTCCTAGTTTAACGCGCAGGGGGCGGCCGAGTTTGAGTTTTTCTAGCAGTTCTTTTTCAGAGAGGACTTTAGCGGCTCCGGCGGTGAGGTGAGAGAGTTGTTGTTCTGGGGACAAGGGAAAGGGAGGTTATTTATCTTCTTTTTATCGAGGTTTTCGATGAGTTGCGATGGATTTTGGTGCCGTGCTCGAAAACTTCTCATTATTAACTGAGAATATTTAAAAGTTTGCGATAATGATAATCACGATAATGGCTATTACGACACCGATTAGAACTTTAACGGCATCAGGCATGCCTTTTTTGGGGCGGCGAACGGGTTGAGCGTAAGGGTTTGTGTAGCCGCTGGTCTGGGTAACGGTTCTTGTAGTGAGGGAGCCTTGAGTGGATTTGGCGAGATTTGCCGTGGGTGCATTGCGCGTGGGTTTATTGACTGATATGCTTTGAATGTGTACTTCAGCTTCTGATGCAACTTGGGTGTCGACTTGAGTCTGCTCAGCAATTTCTACTACAGGGTCTTCATATGCTGGCATCTCTGGCGGTTGATAGGAATATGCCGAGAGGTGCACACTAGGTTTTGAGCCTGGGGGGGGTGTCAAAGGTTGTGCAACTGAAGCAATTTTTACCGATGGAGAGGGTTCAGGATTGACCTCGGGTTGAGGGGTGACACCGGGAACTTGTAATTTTCTGCGTTTGGTAGGCGCAGGCGCGGTGGGAGTGGGGGCGCCTAGGCTTAATTCTGGTGTGAAGTAAGCGCCATCGTTTTGCATGAAGAGTTGAAGCGCTTCGCGTGCGGAATTAGGACGGTCTGAAGCTTGGCGATTGATAAGCCACATGATCCAGTTGCAAGCCCATAGAGGGATTCCTGCCCGGACATTTTCGATGGGAACGACATGGTGTTGCAGGTGAGAAGCCATGACTTCGATGGCGTTTTCACCATCGAAGGCGTAGGTGCCGGTGAGGGCGTAGTAGAAAACGCAGCCGAGAGCGTAGAGATCGACGCGTTGGTCGATGGGAATTCGTTCGAATTGTTCAGGCCCCATGAAATAGATGGAGCCGAAAACGCCATCGGATTGGTCGATGGTTTGGAGGGAGGGTTTGGTGGAGAGTTTGGCGAGGCCGAAATCAACGACCTTCACTTGGAACTTACCTGAGGGAAGCCAAGTGAGCATGATGTTACCGGGTTTGATATCGCGGTGGACGATGTGCAGTTCTTGGGCGGCGATGAGAGCCTCTAAAGATTGCATGGCAAGTTCGCGAAAATCTGTCCAAGTGAAAGAAGCCTTGGTGATGATTTCCTCAAGGGTCTGGCCGGTGAGTAATTCCATGACGACGAAAGGACCTTCTTCGTCTTTGCCAACATCGTAAATGGTAACGATGTTTGGATGTTGTAAGGATGCAAGAGCGCTAGCTTCTTTGATAAGTTGGCGGGTTGCCTCGTCGGTGATGGAAGTGTCACCTATGAGTATGCGTTTAATCGCAACATCGCGGCTCATGCGGACGTCCCGAGCTTTGTAAACTGAGCCCAGACCTCCCTGTGCAATTTTTCCTAAAATTTCGTAACGATCTTCCATGTATGGTGACTTCTTAGCGAAAGACTTAAAGCTTGATTTCGATCATTGCGCGTTTGCGCCGGGCTTCGATCCAGCGTTCGTATTGGGCTGAGGTTTTATTGCGGGTGACGCGTTCTTCAATCATGGGGCGGACTTTGGAAAGGGGAGGTGCGGGGCCGAGGTCTTTTTTGATAATTTTAATAATGGTGAAGCCCAAAGGGTCAAGCAGGGGTCCGACGGGTTTATCGGTGGGAGCCTCGAAAATGATGGCTGCAAATTCAGGAGAGAGATCGATTCTTGAGACATTTTCCTGAAGGCCGCCCTTATCAGCGAATGCGTCTTTTGAGAAAGTTTTAGCGGTTTCAGTAAAGTCTGCACCTTTGATGATTTTATCAGCGATATCTTCGGCGAGAGCGAGCTGGGTGTCTGGTGTTGATTTGGGATTTGCTGAATCTCCGGAGGGAATGAAAATTTTCTGGAAAGAAATTTTATCTAATGCGACCTCGCGGAGGGAGTCTTTGACCTTGTTGTATTCTTGTTCTACTTCGTTGGGGAGGGCGGGTGGTGCGTCTGAGAACTGTTGGGCACGCATGGCCTGTACGACCATTTTTTCGCGAGTCATTTCGCGATAGCCTTCCATGGTGAGCCGAGATTTTTTCAATTCTTCGCGGAATTTTGCTTCGTCGCCGTTGTATAGTTGTAGGATTTGGCGTTTAACTTCTTCGTCGATGACGGTGGCGTTGATGTTGGCGCCGATTTTTTTAAATTCATCGAGGATGATTTGACGGTCAATGAGTTCTTGGAGGACTTTTTTCTGAGCTTCCTCGAATTGTTTCATGAATTCCGGGCCACGGCGCGGGAATTGGGTGGAGAGTTGCGCGAAGATCGGGGAGAGCAGGAAAGAGACTTCATTTTTGGTGATGACTTGTCCGTTGACTTTAGCGGCGATGCCGTTGACTTCGACAGGCGCGGCAAAGGCGAGACTGCTGAAAAAGCTCAGAGATAATATTGTAGCGAGAAAGCGTTTGAACATAAGAGGCGGAAAATTTGCGAGATTCAATTAGTAGTCGATGAGCTGAGTTTTCAGTGCAATTCGGGAGATTGCAAGCTGGGAAACTTGCAGTAAAGAAGAGAATTTCGCAAAGGGGACCACGTTTCTCAAGCGTCCAACCTGAGAGCTGCCTTTTGAGCGGCAGATTTAGCGTCTGCTTTAACATCTGAGGATGCGGTAAGGCGCATTCCGACCGGTTTGGAAACGCCGAATTCCTCCATGGTTACGCCATACATCACATCGGCGCGGGCCATGGTGCGCTTGGAGTGGGTGACGATGATGAACTGGGATCTATCGATGAAGCGGTCTAGGACTTTGACGAAGCGGTTGATGTTGGATTCGTCGAGAGGGGCGTCGAGCTCGTCGAGGACGCAGAACGGGGACGGCTTAATCATGTAGATAGAGAACAAGAGGGCAACGGCGGTCATCGAGCGTTCACCGCCGGAGAGGAGGGTGATCGATTGGAGTTTTTTACCTGGGGGCTTGGCGATGACTTCGATGCCGGACTCGAGCGGATCGTTTTCGTCGATCAAGGTTAGGTCGGCTTGGCCTTTTTCACCGAAGAGTTCTTTGAACATATCGCGGAAGTTGATGCGAACTTGTGCAAAAGTTTCTGAGAAGCGGCGTTGTGTTTCTTCGTTGATGCGTTCGATGACGGCTAGAAGTTCGGTTTTGGAGGAAACTAGATCGTCGTGTTGGTTACGAAGGAAGGTATGGCGTTCTTCGAGCTCGTCGTATTCTTCGATGGCGTCGACGTTGACGGGACCCATGGATTCGATCTTGCGCTTGAGGTCTTGGACGAGGACTTCGATGTGGTTCCAGTTAGGCTCGCCGGGCATGTCAGGAATGTCGTCGGAGTCTGTTGTTGAGCTGTTAGTAATTTCTGCCTCGGGATCGGTTTCATCTGCTCCGGAAGCGTTGCGAGCGTTTCTGGATTGTAGGGTTGTTAGGAGGAGATGTGCGTCAGGCTCGAAGGATTCGAGGGTGATTTGGTGGCGATCTTCGGTGGTGGAGAGGAGGTTTTCG
Source organism: Prosthecobacter debontii (assembly GCA_945885485.1). GTDB lineage: Bacteria > Verrucomicrobiota > Verrucomicrobiia > Verrucomicrobiales > Akkermansiaceae > Luteolibacter. The sequence goes on along the minus strand of CAMCYT010000015.1, from coordinate 6,589 downwards.
AGGCGTAGGTCGAGCTTCGTAGCGGCGATTTCTTCGCGACCTTTTTGTTCGTTGATAGAGGCGAGTTGTTTGCGGATTTCCGAGAGTCCGGACTCGGCGATTTCGATATTTTTGATCAACTCGTTGCGGCCTTGTGAGCGCGATGAGAGATCTTGTTGTAGGTCCTCGGCTTCAATTCTGTGATCTTCGACTTGGGACGAGAGAGAGGCATTTTCATCGATAGAAGATTGGATGCGTTGTTGGAAATTTTCGATTTCGGTTTCGCGGCGGATAGCGATTTCGCGGAGTTCGGAGAGGCGCGCTTCCATCGGGCGTTGTTGTTCCTCTGCGGCTGGTTTGGCGCGTTTTTCGACAGCGAGAGTGGTGCGTAGTTCGTTGAGAGATGTAAGGAGTTCTTGTTCCGAGGAGAGAGCGGAATCGGATTGGGATTGGAGTGAGCGAGATTGATCTTCGATCGCTTCGAGGCGTTCGCGGGTGGCGGCGAGTTCGGACTCGAGGGATTGGCGAGAATCTGCAGCAGAGTTTTCGCGTTTCTCAAGTTCGGTGCGTTCCCAGCGCACATTTTCGATGCGGGTGTTGAAGTTTTCGACTTCGCGGGTGGCGAGGGAGAGTTGGCCTTGGAGGGTTGAGAGTTCGACTTTTTGGCGTTGCAGGCGTTCGCGTGCAGTTTCGACGGCTTCGCGGTTGGTTTCGAGAGCGGTTTCAAGGGAAGCGACGCGTCTGCGTGCATCTTCGTCGGCTTTGCGGAGTTCAGCGACTTCTAATTCCAATGCGCGAACTTCGTTTTGGCGTTCTAACAGTGAGCTAGAATTTCCAGAATTGGCGCCGCCTTGGATGGTTCCTTCAGGAGAAAGCATTTCACCAGCAAGGGTGACGAAGGTGAGGGTGGAGTAATCGGAGCGGAGTTTGATGGCGGTTGTTAGATCTGGTACGATCAAGGTCTTTTCTAACAACTGTTCGATAATTGCAGCGATTTGTGGCTCGGATTTAACTTTGTCGAGAGCCCATGCTGTTGCGCCTTGTGGGAGAGTTTCGATTTGGGTTCCTGAGGCGACGGGTATGAGGTCTTTTGGAAGAATGGCGGCTTGTCCGAGTTTTTTCTCGGTGAGGCGTTGGATGAGAGTCTCGGCGATTTGAGAATCGGAAACGATAACGGTTTGGAGTTTTGCTCCGAGGGCGGCTTCGATGGCGCGGGCGGCCGATTCGTCGGCGCGGATGAAGTTGGCGAGGACGCCTTCGATGGAAGGTTGGAAATCCTCTGGGGTATCTAGACCTTTGAGGAGGTTTTGGGTGCCTTTGGCGAAACCTTCGCCGGAGGCGACGAGTTGTTTCACAGCATCGAGACGAGCGGCGCGTTGGGCGAGGATTTCGTTCGATTCAGTGGTGGCTTTGCGTGAGGCATCGAGATCGCCACGGGTGTGTTGATAGGTGCGCTCGGCGGCGTGGAAGGTTTCTTCGAACTCGGTGAGTTTGTTACCGGTTTCAGTAACGGAGGCTGCGATCTGAGTTTGTTGTGCGATGAATTCTTCAGTGCCGATATTGAGGCGTTGTTCTTCCTCGGCAAGTTGGCGTGAGCGATCGCGGTTGCCTTCGAGTTGGGCGAGGGAGGATTCGATTTTTGCCTGCATGGAGGCGATGAGAGTTTGGGTTTGATTGGCCTCGATGCGAGCAGCGCGGAGGGAGGCTTCGAGGTTGGCACGTGCTTCGCGGGCTGCGAGAGTTTGCTCTTCTTGTTTGGCGAGTTGGAGTTCTTGCTCGGCGATGCGGCGATTGATTTGATCGAGTTGATCGTTAGCGGCACTGAAATCGAATTCCTGTAGGGCGAGCTTTTCGCGAGTTGTGGCGATATCTGCGTGGTTTTGAGAAATGCGGAGATCAAGTTCGGATTTGCGCTCGTTGTTGAATGCGATGCGCGCTTGAGCTGAGGCGAGGGAGTTTTGGTGTTCGTTGAGTTTTTGGCGGAGCTCGGCGAGTTCGGCTTCGAACTGGCGGGCGGCAGTGCGTGCTACAGCGACGAGTTCTTCTTTCTCTGGAAGTTGGCGTTCGAGGTGGGAATCTTGCGCGTCGAGGGAGCGGATGGAGTTGGTGAGTTCGGCGCGAGCTGCGGTGATTTCGACGTAGCGTTTGTGAGCGAGATGGGTATCGAGCACGCGGTAGTCAGTGGCGAGAGCTTGGAAGCGGCGGGCTTTAGCGACTTGGCGTTTGAGTGAGTTCATGCGGCGCTCTTGTTCTGCTAGAACGTCGGAAACGCGGAGGAGGTTGGCCTCGGTGTATTCGAGTTTGCGAAGGGCGTCTTTTTTCTCGCGTTTGAATTTCGTGATGCCGGCGGCCTCTTCGAAAACGGCGCGTCGTTCTTCGGGTTTTGAGGAAAGAATTTGGTCGATCTGGCCTTGCGCCATGATGGAGTAGGCGGTGCGCCCAATGCCGGTATCCATGAGCATGTCGTGGATGTCTTTGAGGCGGCAGAGAGTTCCGTTGAGGCGGTATTCAGAGCGGCCATCGCGGAATACGCGACGTGTGATAGAGACTTCGTTGTAATCGACTTTAAGGGATTCTTCGCAATCTGCCATGGTGAGTGTGACCTCTGCCATGCCGAGCGGCTTGCGTTTTTCTGTGCCGTTGAAGATCACATCGGCCATCTCACCACCACGGAGAGCTTTGGCGGAAGTTTCACCGAGAACCCAGCGAATGGCGTCGACGACGTTGGATTTTCCGCAGCCGTTAGGACCGACAATGCCGGTGACACCTTCAGCGAATTCGAAGACGGTTTTATCGGCAAAAGATTTGAAGCCGTGGATTTCGAGAGTTTTGAGGTACATAAATGGTGTGGTAGGCAGAGGTTTGGAAAACGATGAGAAAGTGATTTCCTGAATAGTTGGAGCTTACGAAGAAAAAATTCAGAGGCAAGGTGGGAGTGGGCTGTAGCACAATATGTAGTATGAAAATATCTGTTAATAACCAATATGTGGTATATTGGGGTATTTAGCAGAAGTTAATTAAAATGCGAATTGGGGGAGTAGAGCGTGTGGGAGAAGTCCGGTAATGAGAGGGGTTGGCGAGCGATTGGGCTGGGAGATTGGGCTTGCGAAAGCAGTCTTGGCTGATAGTCATTTGCCAGATGTTGAAAGGGAAAATGCGAACCCAAGCGTTTTTTGGATGGGCGACGATTTTTTGCATGATGGTTTTTATGCAAGGTGGAGTCGTGGCTCAGGCTCCGAGCGTGCCGAATTTTGATCCATCGGAAGTGTATTTCCAGGGTTACTTGGCGGTGCGTGCGGGCGAGCAGTTGGAGAAGGATGAGGATTTTGTAGGTGCCTTGAATAAGTATCAACAGGCGACGGAATTTTTTAGCTCGGTAGAGAAATTTTATCCGGAGTGGAAAGTGGATATGGTCAAGAACCGCAAGGATTTAACGATCAAGGCGTTGACGGGGGTGCAGGAAAAAGCGGGGGAGCGGATCAAGAAAGATCGTGGTGTGATTGCGGAGTTGGAGGGTGGCGATAAGGTGAAAGGAAAATTGATCGATCCGGCTAAGAATGTGAAGCCGTTGAATCCCAATGTTTTAGAGGTTGAGCCCTTGAAAGCGCGTCGCTTGAAAGATGCGGAAGCTGAGCTGGAGCGTCTGCGTAATGAAATCAAGAAAGCTGAGTTGGCGGCGCAGCAATCGACCCAAAAAGCAACTGTTGAGGATTTGCAAAAGCAGAATCAGGCGCTTTCTGGTCAATTAAAAGCTGTGCAGAATGAGGTGAGTTCGTTGCGAGCGCAGATGGCTTCTGCACCGTTGGAAGGGGTGATGAAATCTTTGAATGAGCGTATTGCTCAATTGAATCAGGAAAAAGAAGTGATGGGCCTGGCGTTAAAAACCAGTCGGGGAGATCACAATCAAGCTTTATCAAAAATCGAAATTTTGACGGCTGATATGGACTTGATGAAAAAGCAAGCTGGGGACATGCGTCAGAAGCAGGTAGATATTCAAAGGGATCTAGAGACGGAGCGGAAAGTTGCGAATGAGGTGGTGGCGGGTCAGTTGCGGCAGATGACGCAGATGGAGCGCGTGCTTACAGAAAAGAGCAAGCTGTTAGAAACGGCGAACAAGCAGATTACAAGTCTGAAAAAAGATTTGGATGAGAGCCGGGCGGCGTATAGTGAATTGCAAGAGGAGCGTGACGGGTTGTTGCGTGAGCGCGATCACATGGAGGCATTGTTGAAGCTGAATGAGTCCGGACGGATTGAAGAACTGGTTGCTCAGAATGTGGGGTTGGCGAAATCATTGCGGGAGGCGAAAGATCAGGTTGAGCGTCTGAATTTAGATAACAACTCGTCGAAGGATGAGATTACTGAAGCGCAGCAGAATCTAGCGATTGCGAAATCCCAGATCAATCGATTGCAACAGGATAAGCGGGATCAAGATAAGCGGATATCTGAGTTGACGGAGAAATTGCGGAATGAGGAGGCGATGTTGGTGCTCAATGAGGCTAAGGCGGATCCTGAGGAGGTTGAGACCTTGCGAGAAGTGATTCGTCGGCAGTTGCGGGTGCAGGAGAGAAGGAGGCAGGCAAAAGAGTTGTTAGTCGATGCGGTAAAGAGTTTAGGTCAAGAGGATGAACAATTAAAAGAAGCCATACAGTTGTTTGATGGAACTGAATTAGTGCTTAGTCCAGATGAGCAGAAATTGGTTGCGGATCAGAATGTTGATGGAGAGTTCGTATCTCCTTTTGCTAGAGATCGCGCGGCAGTCGGGCGTGACGTTGCTAAGCTCAATGTAGAGCTAGAGAGTTACAACCGAGCGGCTAATAAGGCGTATCTTGCGGGAAGGTATCATTCGACGCGTGAGTTATTCGAGATGATGATCGAGCAGCATCCCGGTCATATTCCAGCGATTTGTAGGTTGGGGGTTGTGCAATTAAAGATTCAAGAGCCGGTTGAAGCATTGGCGAGTTTCCGCAAAGCAATAGAGTTGGATGAAAATAATCCCTACGCAAATCGGATGATGGGCTTAACTTACATGCAGCTCGATGAGTTGGAACATGCGGAAAAGCATTTGAAGCGTGCCATTGATTTAGCTCCGGATGATGCAAATAGTTACATGTTACTGGGTGCAATTTTTGATTTGTTAGGAAACGCGGAACAGGCCGAGGTCCAGTTTAAAGGAGCTATTGCGGCGGATCCGATGCCAAGTGAGCCTTATTTCAATATAGCGTTGATTTGTGCGAGTAAGGGACGAATCAAAGATGCGAAGCAATATTACAGCAAGGCTTTAGAGAGAGGTGCGGTTCCTGATCATGAGTTGGAGTCTAAAATCATGAAAAACTGATGATTTCAAGATGGTCATATTTTTGTGCGTTTCTGTCACTGCTGGTGATGAGTTGTTCGCATCAGACAAAGAAGGAAGTGAGCGCGGAGGTCAGTGAACCTGAATCGCTATCTCAGCGGCTTTCGGGAACCAGTGGATACAAGAAAGATGCGGAGGGCAATTGGGCACCGACGTCTAACAAGCGTAGTTCTTTTGAGCAGAAGGGACAGAGTCCATATTTCAAAGGTGAAATAGAAAAGAAAGCTTATCAAACGGGTGATTACGAAAAGACAAGTTGGTGGGGAAAGAAGGCTTATCAACACAGCGAATATAAGGGGGATATGGATGGATCGAGATTCAAGATCGAATCAAAGCAACAAGGCAAGGTCGCGTATCTAGGAAATAAAAAGGTGGATACACTGGATCCTTATCAAACGAATCGATTGGAGTATGGCGGTGCCAGAGAATCTGACGCAAAGAGTATTGCTAAACCGCGCAATGACTATGCGGAGTCTAGAAGGCGTAGTTATGTCCAACCTTCAGTGATTGATTGGGAAGAGCAGCGGAAAATGAGCCTAGAAGAGTCACGCAGCATTCTGGGTCGATAAGAAGCTGAGTCATGTGCTGAAGCTATGCTGGGTTATAGGTTTCGTCGAAGATTGATGTGATTTCATTAGCGTAACCGAACCTGTATATTTCTGGTAAAGGTTATAAACCCAATGTTTCCGAGGTGAATATTTAGGAAGTTGAGGGTTTATTTGAGGATTTTGAGGAAATAGTGTTCAAGGGGTGATGTTTTCTGAATCGACAATTTAATTACCTGTGGCAAATTCACCGAAAGAATTTCGAATTATTGACGCTATATTATTATGATTAAATTTTGGTTACGTAACGCGACGTTGGTCGTGGGTTTTATCGCTTCCTCGCATGCGGTTAAGGCACAGCAAGCAGATTTCGATGAGGTTGGACAGCGAATGGTGATTATGCTGCAGAATAGTCACTTTGCGAGGTTGCCTAATGATGTGCAGTTGGGGCATCGGTATTTTGAGGATTATTTAGAAGGACTGGATTTCCAAAAACTTTATTTCACTCAACAAGACGTGGATGGTTTCAAGGTTAAATATGGGGATCGTTTGCACACACTCTTGGATCAGGGAAAAAGCATGCAGCCTGCGATAGAGATTTATAATGTATTTCGTCAGAGAGTCGCGGAGCGGACCAAGCAGACCGAGGAGTTGCTTGCGGGTGAGTTTGATTTTTCGGGCGATGAAACCGTCATGATGTCGCGCAAAGATG
>CAMCYT010000014.1 GCA_945885485.1 Prosthecobacter debontii | reverse complement strand
CGTTGTTGATGGCTTCCGCTCGATGAGATTTTTTCGGAGCGCATATAACCGCAGGCTGCGAGAGTAAGATAAGGGAAATTACGGTGATCAACATGATGATGCCGTGCTTGTAATTGAAGCGTTTGGATTTTTTGGGTTCGGCGTTCATGGGTTTTGTTAGGTGCGCAGCGAAAGCCAGCTGGAGGCAGGCTCTCCCATTAGAGCACTGGACAGGGTTGGATTTTTGCTAAGGTGGATTTGAGGGCATCTTGGGCAATTTGTTGGTCGTGATGGTTTTGCAGGTTGAGCCAAACTTGTGCGGGCCAGCCGAAGTAGCGTTCGAGGCGGAGCGAGGTGTCGACCGTGACGGCGCGTTTGCCTTTGACAATTTCGTTGATGCGGCGCGGCGGAACTCCGATGTCTTTGGCGAGACGGTATTCAGAGAGGCCGAGAGGAAGAAGAAAATCCTCACGGAGGACTTCGCCGGGGTGGATGGGTAGATGCTTTTTCATGGGGTTAATGGTAATCAGTGATTTCGACTTCGTGAGGAGCGTCTACTTTCCAGATGAAGCAGATTCGCCATTGATTGTTGATGCGAATGGAATGTTGCCCTTTGCGGTTTCCTTTGAGGGCTTCGAGTCGATTGCCGGGTGGAATAGAGAGATGTTTGAGTTCGGAAACTGCGTGGAGTTGAGCGAGTTTTCTTAAAGCCACGCGCTGGATGTTCGGTGGAAAGCTGCGGGATTTTCGTTCGTTAAAAAACGCTTCGGTGTTTTTGCAGGAGAACGAAGCGATCATAACGTGAAGAGATAATAACGCATTGCGTTATGTTGTCAAGGAGAGTGTAAGGGTGAGGAAATAAGCCAGCCCCGACTTGTCGGGGCTCTCCTACAACAACTTCGCTCGTAACAAGTCGGTGACTTGTTTTGGGTTGGGTTTGGTCGATGAGGATTTCATGACCTTGCCGGTGAGGAAGTTGAGGAGCTTTTCGTTGCCGTCTTTGATGGCTTCGACTTCGGTTGAGTTTTCGGCGATGGCAGCATCGACCAAAGCTTCGAGGTCGCCAGCGGAGGTGGGTTTGAAACCGAGTTCATCTGCGATGTCTTTCGGTGCGCGTTCTGGTGCGGCGAAGAGGACGGTGAAAACTTCTTTGGCTTGGTTCGGGGCGAGGGTGCCGTTTTCGACCAAGACTAACAGGTCGCGGAGTTTGTCTGGCGACACAGGACATTCAGCGATGCTGATGGCTTGCTCGTTGAGTGTGCCGAGCAGGTTGTTGATGAGAAAGTTCGCGGTCTTCTTGGCTGGGATCGCTGGGTCGGCTGTGGCTTCAAAATATTTTGCAAGATGGCTGTCAGCAGTAAGCACAGCAGCATCATAGGCGGTCAGGCCGAAGTCGTTTTCGTAGCGCGAAATTTTATTTAAACGCGGCTCTGGGACGAGAGGGCGGACGGTTTCAAGAAGGGGCGCGGTGGCGATGGGCAAAAGATCGGGGCAAGGGAAGTAGCGGTAGTCGTGCGCGTCTTCTTTGGTCCGCATGAGTTGGGTTTCACCAAGATCGTCGTTCCAACGACGGGTGGATTGGATTTGCGGGATTCCTGCGCTGAGTTCTTCCGTCTGGCGCTCGATTTCGAAATGGATCGCGCGGCGGATGGCGGAGAAGGAGTTGAGGTTTTTTAACTCAACTTTTGCGCCGAGCGGATCGGATTCTTTTTCACGAAGAGAGATGTTTACATCGCAACGAAGGTTTCCTTTTTCGAGGTCGGCATCGGAGGTGTTGCATTCATGAAGCACGAGCTGAAGCGAACGTAAGTAAGCAAAAGCTTCCTCTGCGGATTCAAGATCCGGCTCGGTGACGATTTCCATCAGCGGAGTGCCAGCACGATTGAAATCGATGAGCGAAGTGGTTGTGAGGTGAGTGGATTTTGCAACGTCTTCTTCCAAGTGGATGCGGTTGAGGCGGACGATTTTGTTAGGGGTCTTGATATCTTTTCGCGCATCAGTCGGATAGCAATCGTCGAAAAGCGGAACGCCACCACCGAGGCAGAGAGGGAAATCCATCTGAGTGGTTTGGTAGTTTTTCGGCATGTCCGGATAGAAGTAGTTCTTTCTATCCCAACGAGAATATTCCGGAGAACCACAACCGAGCGCGAGACCTGTCAGTAAAGTTTTCTCGATGGCCTTTTTATTAAGAACCGGCAATGCACCAGGATAGCCGAGGCAAACTGGGCAGGTGTTCGTGTTCGGGTCATCACCAAAAGAAGTGCGGCAAGCGCAGAACATTTTGGTTTCGGTATTAACTTGGGCGTGGACTTCCAATCCGATTGTTACGAGGTAGGGCATGTTGGAGGAGGTTGTGGAAAGAGGTTTACCGCGGAGGCGCAGAGGCCGCTGAGGAGCGCGGAGGAAGATTTGGTTTGAGGAATAAGACGTAAGTTCAAAACTTAAAATTTTTCATAGCACCGGCTCTGCGATCCTTTGCGACCTCTGCGCCTCCGCGGTGAAAATCTTCATCCTAAATTTTCAATACGGAAGACGACGGGTGTTGAGTTGATGCAGTTTAGGGTTTCGATTTCTGTTAGGGCGGTGGTAAGTTTTCCGAAGGGGCAGGAATGGAGGAGGAAAACCATGTCGACGAATTCAGCGTCGGGGTTTGAGGCATCGACAGGGGAGTGAGTTCCAGAGATGCCGATTTTGTGTTTGGCAATCACCGTGGCGATTTCAGCGACGACGCCGGGTCGGTCTGTGACGTCGAAGCGGACGTAGTAAGCGGTGGAGGTTTCCTCGATGGGGACGAGGCTTCCGGTTTCGCGATAAGGTAAGAATCCGCGATGCTGCGCGGTGTGAGCGAAGTTGCGAGCTGCTTCGACGAGATCGGCGATGACTGAAGAAGCAGTTGGGCCTTGGCCGGCGCCGCGACCGTAGAAGAGCGATTCGCCTGCGGCATCGGCATTCACCGAGACGGCATTGAACACACCATTGACTGAGGCAAGGATGTGTTTCTGGGAAATGAACGATGGCTGCACGCGGAGTTCGACCGAGCCGCCATCGCGTTCACGGATGACCGCAAGAAGTTTGATCACATAACCCAGCGATTTCGCGAAACGGATATCGGTGGGACGGACTTGTTCGATGCCGGAGACATGGATGTTTTTCGGATCGATGGGAAAACCGTAGGCGAGCGTGGCGAGAAGGATGGCCTTGTGGGCGGCGTCCCAACCATTGACGTCGAGGGCTGGATCGGCTTCCGCGTAACCGAGCTCTTGAGCTTCTGTTAGAGCGGTTGGGTAATCGATACCGCGCAAGGTCATTTGCTCGAGGATGTAGTTCGAGGTGCCGTTGATGATTCCGGTGAAGGAATGGATCTGATTGCCGATGAAGGAATCTTGAACCGTTTTAACGATGGGGATTCCTCCAGCGATGGCGGCCTCGAAGAAGATGGGAGTCTCCATTTTACGAGAAATGGCGAACAGCTCAACGCCGCGCTCAGCGAGCAGGGCTTTGTTTCCGGTGACGACCGGTTTTTTCGCAAGCAAGGCGGCGGCGACGATTTCAAAGGCATCTGTGGTGCCGCCGATCAGTTCCACGACGATGTCGACGGATGGGTCGTTGACGAGTCCATGCCAGTCGGTGGTGAGGATTTCCGAAGGAACGGCGGAGGTGGTGGAACGGGTCTTTTTCAGGTCGCGAACGAGAATTTTGGTGATGGCTAGGGAAACGCCATTGCCGGTGCGCTCGGAGATGAGTGCACCATTTTTTTCAAGTGTGTTCCATACGCCAGAGCCGACAGTGCCGAAGCCCGCCAAGCCGATTCCTAATTTATTGCAGTTGCTCACGCGGCGAGGCTAGGGGGAGTCAGGGAAATCTCAAACTTCAAATTTCAGTGAATCGCTTATCGAAGCGAAAAGTTTGTGGGGAGGAGATTTTTAACTTTGCTGCATTAGCATGTGTGGGATGGAGCAGGAGGATATGCTCTTGGTCAATGATGGTGCTGGGGAGTTTGAGTGCTAATTTTTCAGTCTGACGCAGCCATGTGTCGCCAAAGTTTCGGGCGTTGGGTGAGGAGGGCAAGTCGCGCCAATCGGAGGGTAGATTTTTGCTGGGGATGGTTTGAATGGAGTCATCGGGAACCTGCACTTCGATGAGACTCCAATCCAGCAGAAGAGCCTCGCGAGGGGCATGGACGAGAATTTCCAGCGCGGCGAGGGCACGGGATTCAGCAAGATAGACGGCCGGAAGGCCGGGTGAGTTCCATCGACCGCCCCAGAGCCGCGCTCCTTCGCCATTCATCGCTGAGACTGCCCAACGCGGTTGGACGATGCGGTAAAATAAGGCCATGATTAGGAAAATACTCCGTGTTCGATGCGACCGAGCAAGGCTTCTACTTCTCGGGCACCCATTTCGGTATCCGCGAAGTCTAACGGGAGTTCGCTGTTGAAAGCGATGGCTGGAGCGGTGAGCCATGAACGCGCGATTTCTGGGCTGCTGAACACGGCATTTGCGCGGTAAAACAAGCGGGCGTAGCGGACCAAACGATCCGACTCCATCCGATCTAGATGTCCGGTTTTTTTCCGGCGGTGGAGGGTGGCGCGGGACATACCGAGAAGCGCGGCGAGTCTTTCCTCGCTGAGACCGAGCATTTCTCGGGCGGAGTGAAATTCTGGCATGGGTAAACCCTCACGCACGCGGTTGATGAGGAATGGAGCCTCGGGGGATTTTAACACCGAGTTTTCATGGGGATCTGGCTCATCCTCTGGAAGGGGATACTTGGTGATATTTTGTTTCATATGAAACAATTAATTGATTCGACTGATAATAGCAAGGGGGATTTTTGAATGGAATTCGATCTATTTACGGAGTCATGATTTCTGGATCCCCCGAGCGGTGAAAGGCGAGGAAGTCTGTGAGGTTTAGTGTGTAGAAACGTTTCGCCCCGGATTTTCGCGCGGAGAAGAGATGGAGGTAATCGTAAATAGCACCGCCTCGTATTCCCCGACTTTCTGCTTCACCGAATGCTTGAAGGAGTTCATCTGCATCGAGTTGGATGGCTAGAAGTTTTGGGGCGATCTGCACACGAAGTATTTGAGCTGCATCTGAGGCTGGAACCCTGAAGCCCAAACGCCCACCTGTGAGGGTGCTGAATGTTTCTGTGAAAGTATGCGCAAATACATGACTTTTACTTGATAGTAAAACGTTCTGACAAGCGGTGTGATGATCATCTTCCTCGCAAAGAGCGGAGACGAGAACTGAGGAATCTAGAGCGGTTTTCATTTCCGTTTTGAGGTGGAAACGATTTTTTCCTCACGCGCATCGCGATCCGCCTTGATGGCTTGTACGATGCTATCTCGTTTGAGGGGTTGACCGCTTGAGATGACCGGAAGGCCATTCTTGATTTTGATTTTTATCGGATCTGGTTCTGGGGTAACTTGAAATTTACCGCCTTGGATTTCGAGTTTCAGGCGACTTCCTTCGTGCAGTCCGAGGTTATCGCGTATGGCTTTGGGGACGACTAGCCGTCCCGATTTTCCAAGTTGGATGGTAATACTCATGCCAATTAAAATGCCATTTTTATTGGCAATAGCAAAGTAACAGATCGATGTGCCTCCATTCTCCGGGTTGGAGATCCCCGAGTAGGTAAGGGCCGATGGATTCCCTATGGAGTTGGGTGACGCGGATGCCGAAGCGGAGGAACATCCGTTTGATCTGGTGATGGAGGCCCTCGTAAATCGTCAGTCGGCAGGAGGTTTCTGACAAAAGCTCGACGATGGCTGGGGCGGAGCGGGTGTTTTCTTTTTCGAACGACATCCCATGACGAAATTGTTGGATGACGTTTTCGGGGATGGGTTGATCGGTGTGAACGAGGTAGGTTTTCGGGACGTGATTTTCCGGGGAGGTGAGGGATTTGGAAAAACGGGAATCGTTGGTAAGGATCATTAGCCCAGAGGTTGCGCGGTCGAGGCGGCCGGCGAGATGAAGATCGGTTGCCCATGATTCGTCGATCAGATCGATGACTGTGCGATGGGTTTTGTCGGTGGTCGCTGAGAGGATGCCGATGGGTTTGTGAAGGAGGATGTAGCGCGCAGTGCGAGCTTGGAGGATTTCTCCTCTGGCTGTGAGGCGATCGAAGGTTCCTAGTGGGAGATTGCCATCGGTGACAATTTCACCGTTTAGCGTGATCTCTCCGGATTCGATAAGTTTTTTGGCATGACGTTTCCCGAGTCCGCTACGTTTGGCGATGAATTGGGCTAGTGTCATAGTTCCTGCTTTTTTCTACATGGAGAGAGGAGGTTAAGGAGGAGAGGAGTAAAACTCTAATTTTTCAATATGAGAGTAATTGTGTAACTCAGAACTTTTCAGAGTGGGAAAGACGGATGAGACTGCGGTTATGAAGTTGGCGCGTATGGGGGATGTGGCAGAGATTTTTTTCACCTTGCAAGGGGAGGGTGTGAGTGTGGGAATGCCGGCGGTTTTTGTCAGGTTGTCGCTATGTAACTTGCATTGCGTTTGGTGTGATACGGATCATACTTGGAATTTCGTTGGAACACCATGGGTGCATGAAAAGGATGGGCTACCGGGTTATCAGAAGCATTGCAAAGAAGAGGCGATCATCGAGATGGGTGCGGCGGAAGTTGCGGAGGAGGTAAGGAAATATGAATGCCGGCATGTGGTGCTAACGGGTGGGGAACCGTTGTTGCAGGAGGAGGGTTTGGGGGAATTGATCGCTGAGCTCCTAAAGGATGGCAGAGATTGGTTTTTTGAAATGGAAACGAATGGCACGCGTTTGCCGGGGGATGCGTTGATGGCTGCGGTGGGGCAGTTCAATGTTTCGCCGAAGTTGGGGAACAGCGGGGTGGCGGTCAATTTGAGAGAAAAGCCAGAGGTAATCCGCGGATTAATGGAAGGTGGTAAGGCTTGGTTTAAATTTGTGGTGGAAAAGGAAAGCGATTTAGCTGAGGTGATGGCCTTGGTGGAGCGGTCTCAGATTCCGATGGATCGGGTGATTTTGATGCCTGAGGGGCGGAATGTGGCAGAAATCGACAGGGTTGCTCCTTGGTTGGCGGAGAAGTGCAGGGATTTTGGAGTGAGGTTTTCGGATCGGCTGCATGTGCGGCTTTGGGGGGATAAGAGGGGGGTTTGAGAGGAGTGAATGAAAAAAAGTGAAGGTTGAAGAGTGGTTATTTAAATCAAAAATCAGCAATCGTCATTCACCAATAAGACACAGTCCTGATCGCTTGGACGGAGCAAAGCTAAGTCAATCGTCAATTGATTCTGGTAGGGGCTCGGTTTGGTTGGTCGGATTGACTGATGATTTACGATTCTTGAATTTGGATTTTTGAATGAAGAAGAAGAGTGAAGATGGAAAGAGGGGAGTCGCGGCTGGAGTCGTGCGGTCCTTTTTAGTTTTAGGAAAATACTTGCGAAACTTTTGTTTATTGAGAGGGTTTCAAGGACAGCAATGAACGAGAACAACAAAGAATGGAGCCAAGACGATAAGACTTGGCAGTTGCTGGGTAAATCGGCTCCAAAGCAGGCGAGTGGTCGTTTCGCTGACGATGTGGTGCGTGCGGTTCGCTTGCTGCCGGAAGCGGATCCAGTTTGGCCGCGGATTTTGAAGTTTTCCCGTTGGTCGCTGGTTGCAGCGTGTGTGATTTTGGTGGTTTCGATTTTCTCGGATCCGGTTGTAAATGACCCTGCAAAAGCACCAAACGTCGCCGATAATGAGGCTCAGTGGGAGCAAATTGAGGATGTGGCTCAGGCGGAGTTACTGACTGCAGCGGCTGATCATTTGGATGATTTTAGCGATCAGGATTTGATTACGATGATTGGTTTTTGAGGCTGATCGAGGAGAGTTTGAGAAAGCGGGTTGCAAAGTTGTGAGGAACGAGGCTAGAGTCGTCCTCTGAAATAAATGGTTATGGCGATTGAAGGTGAAGAATTAGCGAAAGCATGTGTGAAGGCAGCGGTGGATATCCAAGCGGAGAATATCCGGGTTTGGGATATGAGGGGAGTTTCCAACCTGACCGATTTCATGATCGTGTGCTCGGGATCCTCGATACCGCATTTGCGGGCGGTCATTCGTGATGTCGCCGGAATGGTAGAAAAAGAGCATAAGGTGAAGCCGGTGAACTCCGAAGGCAAAGTGGATTCCAAGTGGGTGGTGCTCGATTACATCGATGTCATGGTGCACGTCATGGATGACGAGATGCGCGAGTTTTATGGCCTTGAAGAGCTTTGGGCTGAGGCCAAAGAGATGGAATGGGAAGGAACAGGGCAATCCGCGGGTGGTCAGCGTAAATCCAATTTCACGCATTGAACCTAGAATCCGCAGTTGAAAATGCAGATTTCAGGTTGTTCTAACAGTTATCTAGAAGTTTAGAAGTTGGACCTGCCATTTCATTAGGAGGTCGGCTGGATGAGCTTCTTTTGCGGCGATCGATTCGATGACGGAGCGAGAAGCAAGCAGTGAACCATCGATTCCGAGTTCGATTCCAATTTGATTACGGCGTGCGATCATGGCATCAACGCGATCATCGAATTCGCGATCTTTTTTGCGGCGCAATCCGATGGGTCTTGCTGGCCACTCGCTTTCAGGGAGAGCGTGCACGGTGTCCTGCATTTCTTTGAAACGTTTGATGCGGTCACTGCGGAAATGGTGCGGAAGTTGGATGGTTTTCTTATCGGCCATTTGAAAGCACCATTCGATGAGTTGACGGTTAGGGGCAACCATGAATGAGGGTCTATCCCATGCTTCTGCTTCCTTGTCGCGCCAATACCACAGTCCACGAAGGCAGGCGAGGCCGAAGGGGTTGAGTTTTCCGGATCCGGAAATGCGCCATGCTTCGTCACGGCTTTCGTCGCGTTCCTCTACTTTGACTTTGGCGGATTCACAACTTTCGAGAAACCATGAGTAGCGATCGACTTCTTTAAGTTTGGAGACGATTTTATCGCCCATTTCCAGGAGGTAACGAACGTCGTTGAGTGCGTATTCGATCATCGTGGGGGATAGCGGACGTTTTCCCCAATCCGCTTTTTGCGAAGATTTCGAGAGCACGACGCCGAAGTAATGTTCCACTAAATTCCCGAGGCCGAATTTTTCGACGCCGAGCAAGCGTGCGCCGATTTGGGTGTCGTAAATATGTTTAGGTAAGCAGCCGAATTCGCGTTTCAGCATGGTCATGTCATAATCGGCTCCATGCATCCAAACGGTTGCATCCCGGAGGTAATGATCGAGTGGACTGAGGTCTTTGATGGCGAGTGGGTCGATCAAGACGCATTCGTCGCCAGCGGTAAACTGGACGAGACATAGCGATTCCTTATGGCGGTGCAGGCTGTCTGCCTCAGTATCGATGGCGCATACGTTCTCTCCTCCGCGAGGGTCGCATTTATCAAGAAATTCCTTGAGTTGAGAGGTGGTGCTTATCATGCGTGGATTTCTGGAAAGGCGTCGAAAAGAGTCAGGGAATGTTGTTTAGTAACCCAATTTTTAGTCAACAAAAATGAACTATTTTGGGTAAGATGAATTGGGAATGGCTTATTTTGGGGCTTTTTCCAGGATTTTGATATTCCTGTATGAGCATTCGTTATAGTGATCGGTCAACATGATGTGACCTTCGATCTTCTCTCCGTAACCTTGAGCGTTCTTGAATTTGGTTTTTTTGATCGCTTCCTTGAGTTCTGGGCTGCCAAGTTCATAGTTAAGTACTTTTTCTCCATTCAGCCAGTGTTCCACATGATTTCCGTCGATGACTATTTTGGATTCGTTCCATTCGCCGACAGGTTTTAGTTTTTTGAGCTCATTGGCGGCGATGAGGGCATATAGGGCGCCGGATTGATGGGTTGCGCCGTTTTTACAGTCTGAGTGCCCGTTATCATCGATCATCTGATATTCAGGGCCAGGAGCTGATGGGCGGGCTTCATCGACCAAGTATTTGATACCATTGTTGCCTTTCGGCGATATTTTCCATTCCCAAGTGAGAGTGTAATCATTGAATTTACGGTTTGTAATGATTTGGCCACCGTTGATTTTTTCCTGCTTGGTGAGGATTCCATTTTCAATCTTCCAGCCTGAATCGGGTCGTTTTTGGGATCCGAAAGCACGCCAGTTATCGAGGTCTTTGCCATTAAAAAGGAGCTGCCAGCCATCGGCCTTTTCTTTATCAGAGAGGGTATTGGGTTCGGCGGCAAAGAGTTGCACCGTGAGTAGAATAAAAGATAGCAGGATTTTCATGGCGTTGATGAAGGATGAGAACGGGGTTATTTCAGCGTTATCACTGCCGGAGGGGAAGCATTTCCGTAGCGATCAAAAGAAGTAATAGCGATTGAATCGGTCGTTTGAATCTTTATGGATTCAGCGTCTGCAGGGACTATAACATGGGTTTTCCAAAGATTTCTGGACTTGGACTGAATGGCAATCTTTGAGAAATTCCCAGCTTTCCACTGAACGATCGTTTGATTTTGTTTATGAGAAACCTTGATCTGCGGAGTCGCCGGTTTGGATTTGCTAAGCCATGGCATGGCCGGAATGACTGCTGGCTCGGGGTAGATTTTGGCAAGTTCCGCATTGATGCCGTCTAAGTCGCTGATGAGTCCTTTCGCGCTCCAGTGGATGTGGCCGTTCGGGTTGGTTCCGATGGTGCGAGAGAGTTTGATTTGATTGATGATTTCGGAGGCTGTCCGGTCCGGATCTTCTTTGGATTGGATACGGGTGGTAGCTATTCCCGGCCAAACAGGGCGAGTGCCTTGTTCGCGCCACCATTCAAGAAGGACGGGGTATGACTGTTTCTTGGGTTCGATTCTCCAATAAAGCTGTGGAGCTAGATAATCTAGCCAGCCGTTTTTCAGCCATTTTCTGGAGTCTGCTGCGAGGTGCTCATAGGAATCGACACCGGCCTCGATTCCTTCGGGAATACCTGGGCGCCAGATCCCGAACGGGCTGATCCCGACCCGAACCCATGGTTTTTCTTTTTTCACGGCTTGGTAGAGTTGTTGGATAAAGGTATCGACGACGGCGCGGCGTTGGGCAGGGGTTTTGCCATCTTCGAAGCTGAGGTTTCCGGATGGGTAGGGGTAAAAATAATCATCGAGATGGATGCCATCGACATCGTATCTGCGGAGGACATCGAGGATGGCTGTCATTGCCTGTGCGCGAGTATCGGGATACGATGGATCGGCCCAAAGCATGGTTCCGTAGGTGTGGATGATGTTGGGTTTGGTCTGGCTGATGTGGTCTTTGGAAACAGGATGATCTTTGTTTGCCATGGCACGGAATGGATTGAACCATGCATGGATTTCAATGCCGCGGGCGTGGCCTTGTTGAATCCAGTAAGCGAGCGGATCGTAACCTGGGGATTTGCCCATTGTTCCCGTTAGCCATGGTGACCAAGGTTCATGATCGGATTTGTATAACGCATCTGCTTGAGGCCGCACCTGCAAGATGGCGGCGTTCATATTTAGCGAAACGAGTTTATCGAGAATGGCAGTAACCTCGGCTTTTTGCTGGGCTTCGCTCAGTCCTTTTTTCGATGGCCAATCGATGTTGTATACCGTCGCGATCCATGCCGCGCGGAATTCACGATTGATGCTTGGTGGTGGTTCCTGTGCAGAAAGATATGCGATCGATGAAATCACATAAAAGATTGAGAGGATCCATCGAATCATAATTGGGTGATGGGGCTTATCTAACAGATAAGTTACTTGATTCCTTTGAGGATCTGGGTGCGGATCTCTACGACATCGACTTGTTCACTGTGAGTCCAGAGGATCTCGCCTTCGGGTGAGATGATGACGGTCAAGGGAAGGGCGCCAGTCCATTTTGGATAGATCGCTTCTGCCAACTTGTCGGGATTCTTGCCGTTCCATATATAGTTGTTAGAAGTCCGTTCTTCTTTGTCCATAGATGGCTTGGTTCTCTTGGAGAGTGCGGCATGGCGTGACTCCAGGAATTTTTGCACTTTCGGTTTTAGTTCGATGGGATCCATGGAGATGGAAATGAAATCCACATCACGATTTTGAAAGCGGCGGTATGTGTCTACGAGATCAGGGAATTCCGCAACACAAGGGCCGCAAGTGGTGGACCAGAAGTTGATGACACGGACGTTACCGGATTTGTTTTCGCGGATTTTTTTCGCGAGTGCTTCGTCTAGTTCATCGAGAGTGACGGGTATTTCCTCCCAAGCCTCTTGTTCTTTGACAACGCTCTCTGCTTTGAAAAGCCATTTGGTAGAGCAGCCGAATGAGCGGGTGACAGGTTCTTGGATTTCTTTTCCAGCAAGGAGGGCATCGAAAGCATCACGGAGGTAGGATTTTTCCACAGGACCCGAAGCTCTAGCAGCGTCATCCATGCGTCCAGTATAGCGCAGTTTGCGTTCGGAATCGAAAACGAAGACATGAGGAGTGGATTGAGCTCCGCATTCGGTGGCAAATTTTTGATCCTTCGCATCGTAGAGGTAGGGAAAAGTCCAGCCATGACTATCGGCGAAGGGTTTCATTTCCTCAAAGGAATCTCCGTATGGTGAATAGCCAAGTTCGTCGGGACGAAGGGCAATTGGATTATTCGAGCTTACCGCAACAACAGCAACGCCTTTTTCTTTATAGTCTTTATGGATTTGTTCCATGCGGGATGCCGCGGCGACAGAATCGGGGCAATGGTTGCTGGTAAAGATGATGCAGAGAATTTTTGACTCTGTGTATGTTTTCTCGGTGTGGGTTTTTCGATCAATGCCTGATAAGGAAAACTCAGGCATGGGCGAGCCGATAGGCAGGACTTTCGGGACTTCGTTAGCTAAAGCTAAACTGCTTAAAATGGGAAATAACAGAAATGAGATACGTTTCATATACGGTCGATACGTTAACTGGATTCGTTTCATTACAAAGTGGAAAATCCATGTTATTGAGATTTAAGTGTTCAAATGATTCATTTTTTGGAGACTATATATCTTAAGATAAGTTAAATATTTATCTGGCTATAAGTTCAAAAATTACTTAGGAAATGCGAAACAATTCTTTTAGCCATGCCATCTACCAACGAATACACGCATCCGATAAACGTTCGTTCGAGACAACTCGATATGCCTACACGTGTGGGTTATCAGGACGACTATGATGATAAAATCAAGAGCGCGCAGCTTGAATTGGAGCGAATCCAATTAGAGCGTGAGGAGCTTGAGCGGAAAAAACGTGAGCTTGAAGAACTTACCAGTCGCAAACGTGCGTTTCTTTCTCAGCAGGTCGAGCTTACAGAAAAGCTCTCTGCTGCAATCACTTTAATTGATCGTGAATTACAAGAGTTGAGAGAAGAAACCGATCAACTTGAGCAGTGCCGAGTTTGTTTCTCGGAACATTTGGACAAGATTCAGAAGCACGATCCTGAGAAATGGACTCGTGACAATCTTCATGACAGGCTGGATAAAGCGACAGCGGTTACGGATACGGCAGCAGATGAATATGATCAAGCTGCTGCCTACTTCGAAGGAACTCGCGCTGGTGGGATTTTTGGCAGACCTTCGAAAGGCGGACGTCGTAAAGCGAAGTCCCAAAAAACCGAATCTGAATTTCGTGAGCAACTCGTGAACGGCTTCGCCTTCAATCTGCCTATCATCATTCTTGGTGCGGCGGGCTTGGTAGTTTACTTCATCAAATAGAACGATGGCGAAATTGAAGCAAGCTAGCCTTTTTGATGAAGATTATGAGTTAAAAGCTCTGCGTGAAAAAGAGCGCAAACTTGCTGAGGCTCAGAAAGAATATCAAAGACTACCTGCGTTGTTAGCGAAGCAGAAGCTTGATAGCGAGGCAACGATGCCGCCAATGGCCGAAATCAAAGAGCGTCAGAAGTTCAATCGTTTTGAACAAAGCCTCAGCCGCGGTCAGATTGAAAACGTTCTGCGCACACAGCGGCAGAGTTTGGGAATGACGATGTTGTTGATCGCTGCCACTATATTGATGGTGATGTGGGCACTCCGTATTATTTCGAGCTGATCTAAGGACGCTCCCAAGGCTCAACTTGCCGTTCTGCGGAGCGAGGTTCCAAGTGAGAAATCACACGACCTTCAGGGCCAATGAGATTTGAAATTCTCGCCTCGATTTCGGTTGCGTGATCATGAGCTTCGGAGAGTTTCATATCATTTGGAAACACCAAATGGAACTCGACCCAATGAAAATGTCCTGAGTGGCGATGCCTAAAATTATGATATGCGAGATTCCGTTCTTTGACGACTTCGTCTAACATATCTCGGGCACTTTTTTCTATCACTGGATCGGCTTCATCGAGCAGCCCTCCGAAGCTTTCTTTGATAAGTTTCAGGCCGACGCGCAGGATATTGAGAGCCGCAATGCTTGCGAAAATAGGATCCCACAAAGGCCAATCCGTAAATATGATCAGCATGAGAGCGACGAGAGCTGCAAGGCTGGACCATACATCGGTCAGGACATGAATTCCATTTGCACGGATCAAGGGTGAGGAAGTGCGCTTGCCTACATTTAGCAGTGTGAGTCCGAGTCCGAGATTAATCAGAGCGGCAACTCCGGTGATCCAACAACCTAAGGCGAGGTTTCTGATTTCCACGCCGTAGATGAATTGTCTGACAGCTTCATAAAGAATGAGAATGGCTGCTGCGGAAATCATTGCTCCTTCGAATCCTGCGGAGATGAAGGAAATTTTATCGTGACCGAAGTGATGGGTTTCATCGGCAGGTTTTTTCGCCAGACGCAGAGCCCATGAGGCGAAAGCGACGGCGAAGACATGAACCACAGATTCCGCGGCATCCGAATAGATCGCAGATGAATATGTGCTGGCCGCAGCATATACTTTCAGCGCGAGCAGGAAGATCGCGACGACTAGTGACAAGTTCATCACCTGCCGTTGTATGTCTGATTTGGCCATTGTGGTGGAATTTATGAATTCATTAGGCGTTCGATGTCATCCGGTTCGATGGGGATGGACGCCATGAGATCCATGTTTTCATGTTCTCCGATGAGGAAATCATTTTCGAGACGCACGCCGAGGTTTTCCTCACGGATATAGATGCCGGGTTCGATGGTGAAAAGCATGCCTGGAGCGACCTCCTCAAAGGGAGGAGATACGTCATGCACATCGAGGCCGAGATGGTGGCTGACGCCGTGCATGAAATATTTACCAACAAGGGGTTTATTTTCATCTTGTGCGGCTGCTTCGGCAGCGGTGAAAAGTCCTAGACCGATGAGTTCCTCCTCAATATTGGCGACAACTTTTTTTTGGTAGTCTTGAAGAAGGGTACCTGGACGAAGAATACTGTTAGAAAATTTCATGATACGCAGCACTGCTTCGTAGACTTGGCGTTGGCGCGGTGTGAATTTTCCGTTGATAGGAATGGTGCGTGTCATGTCCGCGTTCCAGCCGGCGTATTCACATGCCACATCAAGCAGCAACATCTCGCCGTCGTTGAGGACTTTGTCATTTTCGATGTAGTGAAGAACGCAGGCACTCGCTCCACCGGCAATGATGGGTGTGTATGCAAATCCACGAGAGCCGGATTTGACGAACTCGTGGATGAACTCTGCTTCCACTTCCCATTCGCCGACTCCAGGTTTGACGAATTGTAAAATCCGTCGGAATCCAGCTTCGGTGATATCACAAGCTTTTAGAGTGAGAGAGATTTCTTCATCGGATTTTAAAATGCGGAGTTTTTGGAGAAGTGGGGTGAGTCGTCCGTAATGGTGCAGGGGAAACTTTTGTTGGCAATCGGAGATGAAGCGGCTGTTACGAGTTTCAGTAAATACTGAGCAACGGGGATGTTCGTTGGTGGAGAGGAATAGGGAATCCACCTGCAAGGCTAACTGGTTAAAAAGATTATCGAAGTTTTGGACGAACTCGACGTGTTGAATTCCGCTTAGCGCCGTTGCTTGTTGTTTGGTTAGCTTAGCTCCTTCCCAGATTGCAAGAGTTTCGTTGGATTCACGGATGAATAGAATTTCACGGTTCCGTTCATTTTTCGCACCGGGATAGAGGAAAAGAATGGTTTCTTCCTGAGCGATGCCGGTAAGGTAAAACAGATCACTGTTTTGTTTGAAGGGTAGGGTGGCGTCGGCGTTGCTGGAATAGATCTCGTTTGAGTGAATGACAGCGATGGTATTTTTGGGCAAGAGTAAGACAAGCCGACTGCGGTTTAATTCAAAGAGAGCAGAAGTGGGTGATTGAGAGCGCATATTGGAAGAATGACAAGTAAATCGAAATGGAGGAACCGCCACGTGTCGAGGCTTGCTTGAGTATCTAATGAAGAAATTAAGTTTGGTTTTGCCTGTGTGACCACTTGCAAAACCTTTTATGCTGTGAACACGCTCTTGTGTAGCAACTTATGGATTTCTTCTCAAAAGACCAAACTTCACTTAAAATCTGTGGTGTCCGGGCTGAATCCGATGCCGTCAGGTTGATTGAGATTGGAGTGGATGCTCTGGGATTCAATTTCTGGCCTAATTCGAAGCGGTATTTGAATCCGAAGGACGCGGCATGGTTGAAAGATCTTGAAGGCAAGATTTTACGGGTGGGTGTGTTTGTCAATCAGTCGGCCGATTTACCTTTACGACTGATTTCCGAGGGAATGATCGATGTGGTCCAACTGCATGGAGATGAAGATCCTGAATCCACAGTGATTTTTTTAAATGAGGGAATTAAAGTCATTAAAGCTATCGGTGTGAAAACATCAGCGGATATCGAGAGAGCTGGAGAGTTTGATGTGGATGCCATGTTACTCGATGCACATGCGCCGATTGTTTTTGGTGGAACAGGAGAAACGTTCGACTGGAGCTTGGCGCTGGATTTTAAAAAATGCTTTCCGAATACAGCTGTGATCCTTGCTGGTGGAATCACTCCGCAGAATGCTGCGATGGCGATTTCTCAAGTGAGGCCCGCGGCACTCGATATCGCGTCAGGCGCTGAGGTTTCACCCGGTGTTAAAGATTTCACCAAGGTTCAGCAATTGTTGGATGCCTGCCGTCGAGTTTTATGATTACCGACTCTCATTGCCACCTGGCCTCGCATCGATACGCAGATCAAGATATCAGTTCGTTGATTGCGCGGGCAAACTCAGCCGGGGTGCATCGCATGGTCACCTTGGCGACATCGTTGGATGACATTCCGAAAAATCTCGAAATCGCGAAGCATGCTGGCGTATCCGCAGCGATTGGAATTCATCCCTGCGACGTGCACCACGCTCCAGATGATGTGATTGAGAAACTTTCCGAGTATGTCGGTGATCCGAGAGTATGTGCGATAGGGGAAACTGGTCTGGATTATTATCACCCAGCACCAGATGGATGGACCGTAGCGGATTTCAGATCCAAGCAGAGGGAACTTCTCAACCAGCATTTTGAACTTGCGGCGAGATCGGGATTGAATGTGGTCATTCACACAAGAGACCTGGAAGGTTCGCAGTCTTTTGAGGACTCGCTATTTATATACCGAAAATATTCGGATCGGGTGCGGGCGGTTTTCCATTGTTTCATTTCATCTTGGGATCTGGCGGAACAGGTGGTTGCGGCAGGCGGTTTGGTTTCTTTTGGTGGTGTGGCGACCTTTAAAAAATCTGATCTCGTCAAGGACACGGTGGCTCGATGTCCCGCCGGATGTTTCATGTTGGAAACCGATTCGCCCTATCTTTCGCCCGAGCCGATGCGTGGAAAACAAAATGAGCCAGGCTATACTTCATACATCGCAGAAGCGATTACTGCTTTGAGGGGGGAGTCACTGGCTGAATTGGCTGCGCATACCGAACAGACGGCGAATGATTTTTTTCGATGGAAATCAGATTTAGATGAATGAAATGTGCGCTGGTAATCGTTCATTCTTTTGTTAAACCGAAGTCACATTTTTTCACTCAACTCCTTCAACTATGAAAATCACACGCTATCTTTCCATTGCAGCTCTCACTTCTCTCGCCGTTTCTTGCGCTCCGAAGACTGGCGGAGACGGATATGATGTCGCAAATCCATATTCCGCACCAGACTATGTGGATGAGGCTGGCTCGCCTATCGGCCCAAGTAGCGTAAATCCTGCCTACGATGCGCCGGCAGCATACGAAGATACCGCCGTCGCCACACCTGAGGTTACTGCACCAGTCTATACACCACCTTCAAACAAAGTTCACACCGTTGTCCGCGGTGATACCCTTTGGGGTTTGAGTAAACAATACGGAGTGCCAGCTGCATCCATCAAATCGGCAAACGGCTTAACTCGTGATTCCATCGTATTGGGAGCCAAGCTAACTATTCCTGCAAAATAAGCTGATGCGTCTGAATTTCGCATTTGGTGTTTTCATTTCAATCGCATCGCTGCTCTCGGCTCAGGAGGAAGCAGCAGATGCGCCTAAGATGACGCCAAAAGAAGATGCGATGGAGCAGTTGTTTTCCGAAAGGGAATCTACGGAGGCATTAGAGAAGGCGATTCTTAGCGCACGCAAACTCGGAGTTCCGGAACAAGCGATACTCGAATCCAAATTCCTGTTTCACATCGATCGCGCGGAAGATGCAGAGATCGCAAAGATGCTCCCTGAACTGGTGAAGCAGGGTGAAAATTTCAAATTGTCTGATTCACAGATATTCGGGAGCGAGGATGATTGGCATGCGATCGTCGAATACGCGCGGGCGATCGCAGCGTTACAAAAAGGCGAAAAGCAGGCATTCAAGAAACACATCACCGAGGCATTTTGGCTGAGTCCGAGTCAGGGGGCGGCCTTCGCACCACACATTCAACGACTCCGTCTGATGGATGCTATGAAGGAAGTGGAGCTCGATAAGCAGCGAAAATATCTCAACACACTGAATGCAGAATCCACCAGTCTTGAAACCATCATGGCTGATAAAAAAGGAACGATGCTGCACTTCTGGTCTCCCTGGAGTCCTGAATGTGAAGCAACCCTCGCTGACTTTTTGATCACTTCTGAACTATTGACGAAAAACGAAATCGGCGTTGCATCCCTGTTGCCTGAAGCATCCGAGAAAGTGAATGCGGCTGCTAAGGCAATGCTTGTAGCTACAGGGAAAAGCATTACAGGGCATTGGATGCTCGATGCTGAGAAGTTGCCGCTCAGTACGCAGTTGAAAGTTCAAACCGTTCCAACCGTTGTTCTGTTAGATTCAGAGGGCAAGGTTGTTTACAACGGCCATCCAGGCAATGAGGAGTTCTGGGGTCTGTTAGATAAATTGAATCCGGAGATCAAGCGTCCCGAGATGCGCGAAGAGTGATTTACGATTTGTAGAAATTACTACACCTGCCGTAGGCGAAAAAAGGGGAAAAATTATTTCTAAACTTTTCTTAAAAGTTTGTAGAAATTAACTTGACGGATATCCGTAATACTAGTTTTATCGTATCAATCTAAGGAAACGAATCCTGATGAACAAACCTACACATCCTTCAAATCTTGAACTGCAAGCGCTCTCGGTGCTGTGGCATGAAGGACCATCTACGGTAAGTTCAGTACATGAGTCGCTGCCTGACGGAAGAGAAAGAGCCTACACCACGGTGCTCTCTGTCATGCAAAGCTTAGAGAGAAAAAAACTGGTAAGAAGGATCCGCTCCGGAAGGGCTCATGTTTATGAGTCGGCGTATTCACAAGAAATCATCGTGCGTCGCGCGACAGATGATTTTGTAACAAATGCTTTTGGAGGACGCCTCGGTGAGGCCGTTCTCGCTACCCTCTCCCTCGGTTCATTAACACCGGAAGA
The DNA here is from genome assembly GCA_945885485.1 of Prosthecobacter debontii. Lineage (GTDB taxonomy): Bacteria > Verrucomicrobiota > Verrucomicrobiia > Verrucomicrobiales > Akkermansiaceae > Luteolibacter. The sequence goes on along the minus strand of CAMCYT010000014.1, from coordinate 1,889 downwards.
GAAAACAAACATCGAACGCGAACTCAAACGACATAAAACTATGCCAGCGAAAAAAACAGCAAAGAAAGCAGTAAAAAAAGCAGCTCCTAAAAAAGCCGCAGTCAAAAAAGCAGCTCCTAAGAAAGCCGCCAAAAAAGCAGCAGTAAAGAAAGCCGCTCCTAAAAAAGCAGCTCCTAAGAAAGCAGCTAAAAAGGCAGCTCCTAAGAAAGCCGCTAAAAAAGTAGCAAAAAGCGCTAAGAAAGCAGCTAAAAAAGCTCCAGCTAAAAAAGTAGTTGCCAAAAAAGCTCCGGCTAAAAAGGCAGCAGCTAAAAAAGCACCAGCTAAAAAAGCCGTAGCTAAAAAGGCACCAGCCAAAAAAGCTCCAGCTAAGAAAGCCGCCAAAAAAGCAGCTAAGAAGAAGTAATCAAACACCGCTGACAGTTTGATATTTCTCTAGCGAGGGATTCATCTGCTTAAGCGGTTATGAAATATGTAAACGGCGGAAGATCACAGGGTCTTCCGCCTTTTCACGTTTTGAGGGATATGTAAGTCAGAAAATTAATCTCCCATTTTGTTTTCATGGGTGAATTTATGTGGTTTGATCCTGTGCATGAAGAATTCAACTCGATGGTTATTCGTCTTTCTATTCTCGTTAACGACATTCGTATCGGCGGGTGGAGATAAGAAGATCGCTCAGGTATCATTTCATACTGAGACGGAAGCGAGTGATAATCCTAAAATGATTTTAAAGTATGAGATGCTGGGGAAAGAGAGATATTTCCGCCGGATGCCTGAAATTTCATCCAAAGATTTTGTCGCATTCAATCCCTTTCCATCGGATGACCAAACGACTTATGGAATTCTGATTCAATTGAAGGAGAGTGCAGGAAAACGCCTGACTGCTGTTACTACAGCAAACCAAGGAAAGCTGTTGGTTTGTCAGGCGTTTGGGCGCGTAGTGGATGGTGTCATGATTGATCAACCTGTAAACGATAGGGTCATCGTCGTTTGGAAAGGTCTCACATTAGATGAAATTCGTGAATTAGATAAGACAATGCCGCGTATAGGTGAGGAGAAGAAATAAGATTATCTCATATGAAATGGAGTATCGTTGTATTGTTGGTTGCGATCGCAAATCTAAAGGCTGAGGCTATTGAGTTGGTTTTACCGACTGAAAATGATCATCTCTTCCGTGGTGAGCTTGATCGGTTTTACATGTATGTGGATCGAACCTTCGAGGGAGAGGTGACTAAAGCCTGGGAGGGAGGTTCGTTTGGATTAGTGCGCACACCTGTCCGGGTGAACGGAGATGTCTTGCTGACCAAGTTTCATGAAGGGATCGACATTGCTCCTATCAAGCGTGATAAAGCGGGCAATCCATTGGATTTGGTGATTAGTATTACCGGAGGAAAAGTGGTGCACGTAAGTCAGATCGCGGGCCGAAGCAATTACGGTCGATATGTGGTTGTTGAGCATGATTTGGAGCAATCGAAAGTTTACTCTCTCTATGCGCATTTGGCAGAAATCACGGTAAAAGTGGATGATACTGTCAAAGCGGGTTCTGTGCTTGGACGAATGGGTTATACGGGTGCGGGGATCAATCGGACGCGAGCTCATTTGCATTTGGAGTTGGGTTTTATGGTGAGCTTGAACTTCGAGGATTGGCACAAGCAGAATTTCGCTAGCCCAAATTATCACGGAAACTTCAATGGGATTAATATCGCAGGGGTTGATGTCGCGAGTTTCTTTTTAGCGCATCGGGAAAACCCGAATCTGAGTTTCAGTGAGTTTGTGTTGAGTCGGCCAGTACAATTCAAGGTGATGGTATCTGCGGGAAAATCGGAGCCCGAATTTTTGGTGAGGTATCCGTGGATGAAGCGCCCGGGTGATGCCACAGTGAACTCATGGGA
>CAMCYT010000013.1 GCA_945885485.1 Prosthecobacter debontii | reverse complement strand
CAAAGGCTTCGTAGCTATGAACACCTTGATCTTCACCAACGAGATCGAAGCCGCTGAAAAGCAACTGCGCTTGGTCGGCGAAGCCGGAGTCGATGCCCTCATCATCCAAGATCTCGGACTCGCTAAAATGGCGCGTGAAATCATCCCACACGTCGAGCTCCACGCCTCCACCCAAATGACCATCACCTCCCCCGAAGGTCTCGCCTTTCTCGAAACTCTCTTCCCCATGGAGCGCGCAGTCCTCTCCCGCGAACTCTCCATCAGTGAAATTCAAAAGTTTAATTCTTCACTGCTCACCGATCACTTAGCACTCACCACTCCCTTAGAAGTTTTCGTCCACGGCGCACTCTGTGTCGCTTACTCGGGACAATGCCTCACCTCCGAATCTCTCGGCCAACGCTCCGCCAACCGTGGCGAATGCGCCCAAGCCTGCCGCATGCCCTACGAGATCATCGTCGATGGTGAATTACAAGACCTCGGCGAACATCGCTACCTGCTCTCTCCACAAGACCTCGCAGCCGTCGATCTCATTCCAGATCTCATCAAAGCAGGAGTGGTCAGTTTCAAAATCGAAGGCCGACTCAAAACCCCCGAATACGTCGCCGCCGTCACCCGCGTCTATCGCAAGGCGATTGATGCCTGTAGCTGCGGCGTCTCGCCGCAGGCCGTGATTGCTGCGTCTCGCAGCAAAGAAACTACTCCAATCACTGATAGCGACCGCTATGAGTTGGAAATGACCTTCTCCCGCGGCCTAACAACTGGCTGGCTCGCCGGAACCAACCATCCTTACCTCACTCACGGAAAATTTGGAAAAAAGCGCGGACCCTTCCTAGGAACCATCATCGAAGCACAGAACGGCTGGATCCGTTTAGACACTCCACCCTCTGCACAAAATCCTCCACTCAAAGCAGGCGATGGAATCGTCTTCGACGCCGGAGAAAACCGCGATCTCGAACAGGGTGCATCCATTTGGAAAATCGAAAACGATCGCATCATCTTCCACCGCAATTTTTCTGGTATCAACTTCGATCGCATCCGCCCCGGCGTCACCCTCTACAAAACCTCCGACCCAGCCCTCGAATCTTCGATTCGCAAGTTCTGGCAAAACGCCAAACCCAAACAGCACAAAACCCCGCTGCATCTCATCGTTTCAGGAAAAGCAGACTCACCTCTCACCCTAACCAGTGGAACCATCTCGGTTGATTCATCCATCCTGTTATCCGCTGCCGCCAACAAACCCATCACAACTGAAGTCCTCACCGCTCAACTCTCACGCCTTGGCGATACTCCTTACGAACTCGCCTCACTCGAAAATCAAATTGAAGGAGACTGCCACCTTCCCATCTCTGCACTAAATCAACTCCGAAGAGATCTGATTTCAAATCTTGAACAAATCAAAAATCAAAAATCATCAATCGTAAATCATCAATCATCCCTAGGCATCGAACACCTCTTCCCTTCTCGCCCGAAAACGACGCTTCTTGATAAACCCTCCCTCTCCGTCCTCACCCGCACCCTCGACCAACTCGAAGCTGCGATCTCCTGTTCCCCCGCACAAATCTACTGCGACTTCGAAGACCCACGTCGCTACAAAGACGCAGCCGAAATTTTCCGCAAAGCCAACATCGATTCTCAACTCATTCTCGCCACTCCACGCATCATCAAGAGCGGTGAGATCGGTTATCTCAAAATGATCGATCGCGCAGGTGCTGATGGCTTACTGCTTCGAAACCTCGCCGCCCTGCATCACTTCAAAGATCGCCAAGACATTATCAAGATCGGCGATTTCTCACTCAACGCCGCCAATCCCCTCACCGCAAAGCTCCTCAAGGAAAACGCGGGATTAGATAAACTCGCCATTTCCTACGATCTGAACATCTCTCAGGTTTTAGATTTGTTAGAAAAAACTCCCACCGACTGGCTGGAACTCACCCTCCATCAGCATATGCCGATGTTTCATATGGAGCATTGCGTGTTCTGCACCTTCCTAAGCTCCGGCACCACCTACAAAGATTGCGGACGCCCCTGCGAAAAACACGTCGTCCACCTAAAAGATCGCGTCGGACAACTCCACCGGCTCCAAGCCGATGTCGGTTGCCGCAACACCCTCTTCAACGGCCGAGCCCAAACCGGTGCCCGCTTCTTTCAACAACTCCTCACCTCCGGCCTGCGTAACTTTCGCATCGAGTTACTCGATGAGACACAAGACGCCGCCATCTCCACCATCACCGCCTACCAAAACCTCCTCTCAGAAAAAATCACCCCCGACCAACTCCTCACCCAAATACACGCCACCGAAAAACTCGGAGTCACTGAGGGAACGCTGGCTTAAATCTCAAATCCCAAATCTCAATTTCAACGCTCCGCGACCCTCTGTGACCTCTGCGTCTCTGCGGTGAAAAATTTCAACCTTCGCTCTTCCTAAACACCACCCGCGCCTTCACCGGAAAATGATCCGATAGATAAGGCTCCCCGCTTTTCACAATCTTCGCCTCCAAAACCTTCGCCTCTTTGGAAACGAAAATGTGATCCACCTTCCACTGCCGATTCGGATCGCTCATCCAGAAATGCAGAGTCCCGCGCGCTTTATCCTTTGGATGCAACTGATAATAAGTTTCCATCAAACTTGGAAACGCTTTGGTCGATCCGTTGGTTGGAATACCATCGGCTATATAACGAACCGCGGGATTCCACTCACCTGCGTTAAAATCTCCCATCCAAACCACGGGTTCAAAATCAGGATTCATCTCGGTAAGTTTTTGAGCAAATAGCTTCACACCCTTTTCTCGAGAGGGTTGATGCATATGATCCAAATGAATATTCACCACCCACAACGCCTGACCACTGGATCGATCTAACAAACGCACCCAAGTCGCCATCCGCGGAAACGAATTCCCCCAGCTCTTCGAACCTACTTTGCTTGGAGTATCGGAAAGCCAGATTGAGCCACGATTTTTTGGATCAGCCTCAAATCGATCTTTCCGATAAAAGATTCCCGTGTATTCACCGCGTTTCTTTCCATCATCCCGGCCCACGCCCTCGAAGCCAAAATTCGGTAACGACGCCCATAAGTCAGCCACTTGCCCATGCAGTCCTTCTTGGATTCCTAAAATCTCAACTTTCTCCCTTTGCAACATCCCAACAATCCCCACCACTCGATTCCTCCACGCTCGCTTGCCGATTTCTTGTTTGTTTTCATAACGCAAATTAAACGTCATCAGTGCGACCTCGATCGATCCATCCAGACTCACCGCCACCGCTTTAGGGACTTCCTTTTGCGTTTTCTCACATCCAAGCACCAAGCACAGAAGGCAGGTTAAGATCGCGATAATAAATCTGTTCGTTTTAAACCACACACTTGTGAATGAAAAAATGGAGCCGGCTAACGGATTAAGGATCACTGCGCGATCCTTCAAGCCATCATGCCGGTATTCACCGGAAAAGGATAATTTCTTGCTAACGCAAGATCCTGCATTCAAACCTACGGTTCTCATCCTACATTGGCTTCATTAAAAATGGAGCCGGCTAACGGATTCGAACCGTTGACCTACTGATTACAAATCAGTTGCTCTACCAACTGAGCTAAGCCGGCGATCGCTATGCGATGCGCCAGCGGTTTAACTGCCTTCTGATGCAAACGCAACGGGAATTTTAAAAATCAAGGAAACTGATTAATTCGCAGGTTCTTCGGTCTTTTTCTTGTAAGTGCTTTGGACGTAAACCTCTCGCAACTCCTTCAACCCAATTTCACATGGGCTCTGCGCCATAAGGTCGGCGCCCTTGTTGTTTTTCGGGAATGCAATAACCTCACGGATACTATCTTCTCCAGAAACCAACATCGCGATGCGATCCAGACCCAGTGCTAATCCACCATGTGGAGGTGCACCGAAGCGAAATGCATCCAAGATGTGAGCAAACTTGATTTGCTGTTCTTCCGGGCTCACACCGAGAACTTCGAACATTTTTGCCTGAAGGTCTTTTTCATGAATACGGATCGATCCACCACCGAGTTCATAACCATTCAGAACGATGTCATATGCGACGGCACGGACATTGGCGTAGTCGCCTTTTTCTAACAACTGAATATCTTCAGGATGCGGACGAGTGAATGGATGATGCACCGCGGCCCAATGACCAGATTCCTCGTCATGAGCGAGCAGCGGGAAATCAACGACCCAGAGGAAATTGAAAGCCGTGCTATCTTTAAGTATCTCCATCATCACCGCGCATTCGCTGCGAACGCGACCCAAGATCGTGCTCACGCTCTCGCGCGAACCAGCCGCGAAGAACACGATATCGCCTTCTTCGAGATTCATTTTCGCCGTGACAGCCTCTTTCTCGGAATCCGAGAAAATCTTCCAGAGCGGGCTCTTGTATTCGCCGTTTTCCAATTTGATAAACGCGAGGTTTTTCACCGGAAGTCCAGCTTGCACAGCGATCTCATTGAGACGATTCATCTGCCCTGTTGTAATCCCAGCGAAGCCTTTGGCGTTGATCGCACGAACTACTCCGCCGCCATCTAACACGCCACGGAAAATTTTGAATTCGGTCGCCGCGAAAACGTCAGCAAGATCGGTGATCTTGATTTCGAAGCGAGTATCTGGCTTGTCTGAACCATAGATATCCATCGCATCGCGATAGGTCATTCTTGGAAACTCACTCGCTAAGTCGATATCAAGACCTGCTTTGAACATGGCACGCAGCAAACCTTGCACAGTCGTGATGATGTCTTCTTGCCCCACAAAACTCATCTCAAGATCGATCTGTGTGAACTCTGGTTGACGATCAGCACGCAAATCCTCATCGCGGAAGCAACGGGCGATTTGGAAATATTTTTCCACACCCGCCACCATCAACAGCTGCTTGTATTGCTGCGGAGCTTGTGGAAGAGCGTAGAATTTACCTGGATTCAAACGCGATGGAACGAGGAAATCGCGAGCGCCTTCTGGTGTCGGGTTCGAAAGTATAGGCGTCTCGATTTCATAGAATCCTGTGTCATCGAGGAAACGTCTAGCTGCCGATGTGATCTTGCTGCGCTGACGGATGTTTTTGGTCATCCGCGGGCGACGCAGATCGAGATAGCGGTATTTCATCCGGATATCTTCGTTGGAAAGTTCCTTATCGAGCTGGAACGGCAGAACATCGGACTTGTTCACGATCTTCAATTCACTCGCGACGACTTCGATAGCTCCGGTCGACATCTTATCGTTCTCTGCACCATCAAGGCGTTTGCAAACTTTGCCTATAACCTGCACCACGTCTTCTTCACGAAGGCTGTGTGAAAGTTGCGCGACCTCCGCTCCTTCTTCAGGACGGAAAACACATTGAGTCAACCCTTCACGGTCACGCAAATCGATGAAAATCACGCCACCGTGATCTCGTGCGGAATTCACCCAACCGATTAGGGTGACGGTTTGGCCGATGTGGGATTCGTGTAGTTCGTTGCAATGATGTGTACGCATAATGGAAATGAATTTGGTTAAACCGCAGATCGACGGGATGAACGCAGATAAGAGGGATTGGAATAATAAAATTTAAAGAATACAGAATTTAGATGGATGAAAGAGTTACTCTTCGAAACTCAAGTTTGGCATATTTGAAGTTCAAGATGAGACCTACCCGCAGGCCTGTAACACGGAGATAGTTTAGCATCTGCCCGATCTCGTGATCGGTGATACGTGGAATGGTTTTCGCATCGACGATCACTTTTTCAAAAGCAATGAGATCTGGAATGAATTCGCCGACTTTGGTTTCGCGATAACTTACCGGAAATCGCGACTGCTGAATACAAGAGATTTCCTGGTGGACGAATTCAACCACGAGTGAGTTTTCATATACTTTTTCATAAAACCCATGACCCACTTGATTCAGCACCGTAAATGCACAGCCAATAATCCGTTCCGTTTCCAGAACATAAATCTCATCTCTTCTATCTGCGTCCATCTCGTCCATCTGCGGTTAAATCCCTATTTATGCAAGCAACGGTCCGTCTGGTTCAGTCAAACGTTGCTTGATCCATGCGACCAGTTCAGTCGCCTGACAAATTTCCTCCTGCCTGTTTCCAAGGTTCTTGATTTTTACGGAAGGAAACTCCGCATCCACAATCAACGCGAATCGTGCACCGCATTTCTCCGCCGCTTGAAATTGTTTGCCGACTTTCACGCTGGAAAGCGGAAGATCCACAGAAATCCCAGCACGACGCAATTCCGTAACCAACCCCAAAGCATGATCGAGTGCTGTTTCATCAGGAATGACCATGTAAACCTCACAACCCGCAGCATTACGCTTCAACCAAACTTCCATCTGCATCGCCGCATGCGTGGTTTCTTCAATGAGGTTACGAATCACATAATCACCCATCGCAAATCCCGTCGCCGGCATGTCCACTGCGCCATCGGAAATGGTTTTCACCAAAGTATCATACCGTCCCCCACCTGCAACCGCGCGCATGGATTTCTTGGAGTCGAAAATTTCAAACACCACTCCGGTGTAATATGCCAAACCACGAACAATCGATAAATCCAACTCCACGAACTTACCGAATCCGCGTGCTTTGAGGTCGGTCAAAATTTCTTGGAACGAGCCCTCGGCATCCTGCGGATTGGCGACGAAGCTTTTCACCTCTTCCAAAGTCGCTCCAAATTTTGCGAGCTTTTCCGTCAGCACCTCAGGCTTTTCGCGCTCCAGCTTGTCGACCAAATTGAGAAAATCCGGCATCACTTCATCGCTCACGCCACGAGCTTGCGCAAATTTCACCCAAGCATTCCGATCCGAGATCCGGACCACAAAATCGCCCTCCACAAATCCAAACGATAGCATCGTCTCAACCGCCAGCGCGATCAATTCCGCATCTGCTCCCGGACCAGCCTCACCGAGGATATCGACGTTAAACTGATGGAACTCACGACCCCTGCCCTTTTGTGGTTTCTCGTAACGAAAGCACTGACCGATCTCGAACCATTTGAGTGGTTTCGGATACTGCCGCTGTTCAGTTGCTGCAATCCGCGCCAAGGACGCTGTTACTTCAGGTCGTAAGGTCACATCCCGACCGCCCTGATCCTCAAAACGAAACAACTGCGAGGAAAGCTCTCCACCGGATTTTTTAAGATACAATCCGGTGTCCTCCAGAATCGGCGTTTCATACTCCACATATCCACAACGACGCGCCACATTCCGCCACGTCTCGAACAAATAATTACGCACCGCGCATTCACGCGGAGTGAAGTCACGGAAACCAGGTAGTGCTTGAAATGTCGATCCTGCCATTGCGGGTGCGCGACAATGCACAGCCCTCCTGACATATCAAGCCTTTACGCGGTTGGTTTTCGTGAAACCATTTCAACTACTTACATTTAGAAACATTCCCTCGTGACAGCTCTAGGAAACGAATGGATTGATCACCTTCACACCCGTATTTTTGAAATCTGCAACATTACGGGTCACCATCGTCAACTTGTGGCGGTGGGCGGTGGCAGCGAGTTGACTGTCGAGCGAAGGAACAGTTGTGCCCTTTTTATCCCAGGCTGCCACCAATTGACCCCAAACATGAGCTGTGCTGGTGTTAAAACTCAGGATACGACCTTCCATACGCTTGCAAAGAGCACTAAACCAAGCTTGCAAAGCTTTCTTACGCTTTCCTGCCGGTAGGCCTTCGATACCACGGCGTATTTCACCAATACTGATGGTACTCAGATAAAGTTCCGTCTCGTGGTCACGTAACCACGTTACGACTTGCTCATTTGGTCTAGCCTTCGCCAGTTCACTGAATACATTTGTGTCCACGAGGTAGCTCACAGCGAAATAGATCTGGTGGAGTCTTTAGCTCTTGGTGGAATCTCCAGCGGATAAGGACAAGCGAGAAGATGATCCACCAAACCGTGATTTGGGGGACGGTTGATGCGGCGCAGAGTGATAGTGTCTTCATCATCAATGAAGACCTCAAAATCCTGCCCCGGTTCGAGATGCATTTGCTCCCGAACAGCGCTTGGCAGAACAATCTGACCTTTTTGTGAAAGAATCGTAGTCAAAGTATGAAAATCTTACTTTACGAAATTTGATACCGCAACTTCCTTTTTAAAATCATTTCCTCACAGGATCCACCCATCTCAGCAGCATTTCGAAAAAAATCTCATCTTCTCCCAAAAAAACCTTGCATCCAACCAACGCCTCAGCTTTCTTTCCGCCCCACCGCGACTCACGACCCGTTCGTCTATCGGTTAGGACTCCAGGTTTTCATCCTGGCAAGAAGGGTTCGACTCCCTTACGGGTCGCCATTTTCATGGATATAAGCCTCCGCTCAGAGCACAGCTCCTCGGAGGCTTTTTCATTCCCATTAACTCTTCCGATTCGTGACTCCCAAAGAAAAAGTCGCAGCTATCAAAGCTACGAAAGGTCCCGGCTCAATCGCCGCGCTGACCTGCTACGACTATCCTATGGCTCGCCTGCTCGATGAAAGCGGCACTGACATCCTTTTAGTCGGCGATTCTTTAGGCATGGTGGTGCTCGGTTTTCCTGACACCACCCACGTAACCCTCGCCCACATCCTCCATCACCTCGAAGCCGTTGCCCGCGCCAAGCCTGCTGCTTTGATCATCGCAGATCTCCCTATTCACACCTACGATACGCCAGAACAAGCTCTTGCCACCGCAAAAGTCCTCGTCGCAGCTGGAGCCGATGCTGTCAAACTCGAAGGCGGCATTCACCAAGCGGAGAAGGTTCGTGCGATCACCCAAGCCGGTATCCCAGTTTGCGGCCACCTCGGTATGCTTCCACAACAAGTCCTCGAAGAAGGCGGCTACCATAAAAAAGGCAAAACCCCCGAACAAACCCAAGCCATCCTCGACGGTGCGATCGCCCTCATCGATGCCGGGGTTTTCGCCATCGTCCTTGAATCCGTCACGCCAGCCGCCTCGCGGATCATCACCGAATCCATCTCCATCCCCACCATCGGCATCGGTTGTGGAGAATCCACCTGTGATGGAGAAATCGCCGTCGTCACCGACCTCCTCGGCTCCTTCCCTTGGTTCGTCCCACCCTTCGCCAAACCCGAAGTCAACCTCTCCAACTCCATCCTAGAAGCAGCCGCAAAATACATCGCTCGCGTCCGCTCGCGAAGTTAAACGTTATTAGTTATACGTTATAAGAATCCGCTACGCCCTCTTCCTTGAAGATCGAAACTTGAAATTTGAAACTTAGTGCTTTTATACGTCCACATCCCTTTTTGTCACCGGATCTGCCCGTATTGCTCTTTCTATAAGCACACTCCTGGTAACACACGGATACCCGATTTCATCCAAGCCATCGGACAGGAAGCAACATGGAGAAAGGGCAACCTATCTGAGCATAAGCTCACCAGCCTCTACCTCGGCGGCGGCACGCCTTCCATGCTCTCGTCCAAGCACCTGAGCGATCTCTTTGATTCGCTGAGGGGAAACTTCGATTTTTCCCAAATTCAAGAAATCACCCTCGAAGCCAACCCCGCCACTTTCGATCTGAAAAAAGCCCGTTTGTTCAAATCCCTCGGCGTCACCCGCGTTTCTCTCGGCATCCAATCGTTCACTCCACACGTCCTCGAAACCCTCGGCCGCGAACACTCCCCCGAGCAAGCCACCGTATCCGTCCACACCCTCCGCGAAGCAGGAATCGATTCCATTAACATCGACCTCATGTTCTCCATCCCCGGTCAGTCGCTCAGCGATTGGGAAAGCACCTTGCGACATGCGGTTTCCCTGAAGCCCGATCATATCTCCGCCTACAACCTCACCTACGAAGAAGACACCGCGTTTTTCGATTCGCTCCAAAACGGCACCTATCAAGAAAACGAAGATCACGATGCCGATCATTACCACCTCGCTGAAAATATTCTAACAGCAGCAGGTTTTGATCACTACGAAACCTCAAATTATGCCCAACCCAACCACCACTCACGCCACAATCAAGGCTACTGGATGGGCAGCGATTATCTCGGACTAGGCCCATCCGCCGTCTCTACGATAAACGGCACGCGCGACAAAAACATTCCCGACACAGTCGCCTACATTCGCCAAGTTTCCATCCTTGGAAACGCCATCCACGAAACGGAAATCCTCACCCCCGTGCAACGCCGCATCGAACTCATCGCCCTAGGCCTCCGCACCACCCAAGGCATCCACCTCGAACTGTTAGGCGATGCATCTCTCGAAAGAGCCCAAACCCTCGCCACCGAGAATCTTCTCAGGATTAATGAGACTCACCTCGCCCTGACCCAACTAGGCAGACCCCTAGTCGACCCCATCGCCGCGGAATTGATTTAGTAGCTGCTGCGTCTCGGGGCAGGCCGTGCAAGCGGCGTCCCGCCGCGCCTAACAAAACAGGTAGGGTCAACTGGCCCAGTTGACCGTAGATCCAAAATCTAGAAGTCAGACAGATACCTTACTCCGTCGAAAAAACCCTCAACACATCCCCAATCGAGTGATCTGCTTCTAATGAATGCCGCAGTGGCGTATCAAGATTGAGCGCATACCGATTTCTGCGTCCCTCGCGCTCACGCTTGAGATATCCACCATCCTCCAGATCCGCGACGATGCGTTGCACCGCCCGCTCAGTGATTCCAATATCCACAGCTACTTCGCGTAGACTTGCGTATGTATTTCGTTTGGAATTATACCTCCACCGAACAAACACCTATGGAATCCATCGCCCTACTCCTAGCCAACCTCATCTCACCACCCGTCATCGCCTTCGCCGCTGGAATCATCGCGGTTTACGTCAGAAGCGACCTAAAATTCCCCGAACAAGTCTACCAAGGCCTGACCATCTACCTCCTTCTCGCCATCGGATTCAAAGGAGGAAAAGCCATAGCTCACTCAAGCATCGCAGAGCTCGCCGCACCCATCGGAATCACCCTCGTGATCGGCAGTTTGATTCCGATTCTGGTTTTCCTCTTCACACGAAAAGTCCTGAAAATGCGGGTCTCAGATGCTGCAGCACTTGCTGCTCATTATGGTTCGGTCTCAGCAGTCACCTTTATGGCCTGCCTCGCCTTCCTCGATCAACAAGACATCAGCTACGAAAAATTCATGCCAGCCATCATGGCGACCATGGAAATCCCAGCCATCTTCGTCGCCATGGTGCTAGCCAAGATGTTCAGCGCTCAGGCCAAAACCCCTCTCAAAAACTCCATCCACGAGGTCATTACCGGCAAAACCTTCATCCTCCTGATCTGCGGTATCGTCTGCGGAGCCACCGCAAGCAATCAAAGCCTCGCCCTTCTCGAGCCCTTCCTCATCTCTCCCTTCTACGGAGTGCTGATGTTATTCCTCCTCGAAATGGGTCTCATCGCTGGGGCGAAAATCAAAGAATCCAAAGGCATCAGAAAAAGCCTCTTCGCCTTCGCTATCGTCGCACCCATCGTCCAAGCCTGCATCGGACTCCTGCTCGCATGGTCCATCGGCCTCAGCCAAGGCGGCGCAGTCATCTTCGCAGTCCTCGCCGCCAGTGCATCCTACATCGCCGCTCCCGCAGCCGTCCGCGCCTCCCTCCCCAATGCCGACCCCGCAGTCTACGTCACCACCTCCCTAGGCATCACCTTCCCCTTCAACCTAGTCCTCGGCATCCCGCTCTATCTGGCGATGAGCAATCTCCTATACGGCCAATAAAAAGCCCCTGTAATCCATTCAAAAATCAAACCTCAACAATCATCAATCGTCATTCAAATCGTATAAACCATAAGCGCCACATTGGGTTGATTGACGATTGATGATTGACGATTGTTGATTTTTGAATGAAGAGATAGAAACTTTCCGCCCTTGAGGGTTGAACTTTGAGATTTGAAACTTAGGGTGACCCCATGTCCAGCTGTGGCCCGAAAATGAAAATGGATCCCCAACTCCACCGAGAGCAAAAACCCTCGTGGATTAAAGTCCGTCTTCCCAACAATCCTGCCTTCTGGTCGACCAAATCCCTGATCACCGATCTCAAGCTCGTAACGGTCTGTGAAGAGGCCCAATGCCCGAACCGCTGGGAGTGCTGGGGACAAGGCACCGCAACCTTCATGATCGCTGGTGATAAGTGCACCCGCGCCTGTGGTTTCTGCGCCGTCAAAACCGCCAAGCCCGATGCACTCGAGTCTGATGAGCCAGCCCGCGTGGCCGAGGCCGCCAGCCGCATGAATCTCAAACACATCGTCATCACCGCTGTGGCACGCGATGATCTCAAAGACGGGGGCGCTGAGCATTTTCGTGAAACCATCCGCGCGGTTCGAGAAGTCAATCCCGGCATCATCATCGAAGTCCTCGTCCCCGATTTCAACGATCGCGATTGGGCTTTGCAAATGGTCATGGACGCACGTCCGCATATTTTTAATCACAACCTCGAAACCGTTGAGCGCCTCACTCCCTTGGTCCGTTCACGCGCGAAATACCAGCGTTCACTCACCGTTTTGAAAAAAGCCAAGCACATGGTCAACGGCAACGTCTCCACCAAATCCGGCATCATGCTCGGTCTTGGTGAACGCCATGAAGAAATCCTTAAAGCGATGGATGACCTGTTAGAACACGACGTCACGGTTCTCACCTTGGGTCAATACCTCCGCCCGACACCGAAACATCTTCCAGTCGTCGAATATATCCATCCGGATCAATTTGCGGAATACAAACAAATCGCACTCGATAAAGGCTTCCGCCATTGCGCCTCCGGCCCGCTCGTTCGCTCTTCCTACCACGCTGCAGATTTCCGTCCTGAGCTTGATGTGCTAGATGCGATCGAAGCAGATCTCAGATCTCTAACAGGCCTAGAACTCGGCCCAGAGCATCTACCCATGTTGCAGACGCTTAAAATCTAAAAAGGTAGGATCGAGGCGCCGAGTCGACCCATTTCAAAAACGATCAGCAGCGATCGCTGAAACAGACGTGAGACCTTCCTTGATGATCTCTCCTCCCCTCATCCAAAGAAATTACGGTCAACTCGGCGAGTTGACCCTACCTTTCAAAACAAAATCGGTTTTCGGGTTCTGCTCGCCTTCCCCTAATTCTCAATATTCCACTGCACCTCAATTCCCTCGGGCGCTTTAAAATCTGGCCCTAACACAAATAAAGCGGTCGCCCATGCATCAGCGGTAGTGCAGTCATTTGCCAGAACCGTCACCGATGATGGCGGACGGATCACCGGAGTGTGAGTTTTAGGATCAATAATATGGCCCGCTAACCCACCGGAAGCAGGTTTAAACTGACGATAGTTTCCACTGGTAGCAACCGCGCGTCCGCGCAACTTCATGGTTCTTGAAACCTTTCGTGTCGCTGGATCCGGCGCTTCGATAGCGACTTCCCATTCCCCATCTCCCACCAAAATTTCACCGCCCAATTCAAAAACAAAATCTGTAACGCCAAGTTCACGCAGTCGCTCCCCAACCCGATCTATTGCAAAGCCCTCGCCAATCGCAGAAAGATCCATCCCATTTCCACTGGGACCGAAACCCGCATCACTCGTTTCCTTGAGCAAACGATAATCAAATGCCCCGGAGCTCTTCTGGTGGATCACTTCTGCTAGATCGATGACTCTCTTCAAATCCGGCGTGATCGGCTCCCCGCGATTCGCGCGAGAAACATCCGATTCCTCTCGCCACTTACTCAGCACCGCCTCCCATTTCTCCAACACTTCTGCAACCTCCGGCGCTAAATTCTTCGCACCATCGCCACGCCAAGCAAGTTTCCAACTCGTCCCCATCGCTTCGCCATTAAGGATATGCGGCTCTGATTTCTTTTCGCATGAAAAGCAGAAGAACAAGCTGAGCAATCCACTCATCAAAATCTTATCAGGAAACACAAACCGAGCTCTGCGTTCCCTCTGTGACCTCTGCGTCTCTGCGGTGAAAATCTTCATTTTGACTTCAGATTAAAATTCATAGGAAAACATACAAACAAGCCGCCCCGATCAAAACCGTTGCCACAGTATCTTTCCGTGTCCATGCCGAAGACGATTGTGTTAGAAATCTCAGCATCGCACCCGTTGGGCAACCGTAATGACAATACGCTTGAGGCAGGAAAAACGCCGCCACCAATCCAATCGTGAAAATCGCAGCAGGAACAAAAGCCACAAAACCCGAGCTCCATGTTTCAAACGGCTCGAAATATGCAAATGGCAATCCACTACCAACCAAAGCCAGCAGCCAAATCACGATCAGGGTCGCCCACGGCAAGCGCACCAACACCGCGTGGAGTTTTGCAGGAAGATGAAACCTCTTTTTCACCATACCTCCGAGTAAAGTCTGCGCCGCACCATGCGGACAGATTCGGTTACAATAGACGTTTTTTCCCGTGAATGCAGGCACCATCAACGCCGCTGCGGTCAGCACAACCAGAGGCAAAATCGCTCCCGCACCAAAACCATTCGCTCCCCAACCTAACAACTGATCCTGACTCACCATCCAACCCAACCCAATCCCAGCCGCAACCGACACCACCGCAAACCCGAGACGCACCGACTTCTTTCCTCCCACTTTGCTGATTCCCAAAAACACCCCGAGTGCGATCCAAAAAATCGCCAACGCGCTTTTCCAAGAAAACCCGGCACTTTGCTCTTCCGCGATGTGTCGACTCAGCATTTCCCTCACACTCTCCACCACCGCGTGATTTGTGTAACTCGCACCACTCGTAAACAACGAAGGCGAAACCCAAGTATCTTCTCCTAGAATTACATCCACGCTCTTCCCTGCAAAACCATCCGCGAATTTCACCTCCTCTTTCACCGAGTTCACGTAAGGCTCGTTATCGCGACTCCCCAGAAATCCTATCCCCAGCACCTTTTTCTCATCGCGATCCAGTGTAACGATCACATCCGATGTTCCGTTGAATCCCCGCGCGGAAACTCCCATCCGACTGCTGCGTAAAACAGTACCGATGGATTCCTTTCCGTTGCTTACTCCATACGTTCCACCCGTTTTGTTAGATGAAATGAGATCCGCATCAGGAAACCATTTCTTCACATCCGCCAAGACAAGCGGAGCAGGAAACCATTGTTCCATTCCCTCCGCACCGAACCGCGCCGCGACACCACGCGACATCGCCTCACTGGTCAAGGTCGCTCCTGAAACCACGATAGGCGTATCCGCCGCACCCAACGACGATTCGGATTTCCTGTTCCACTGCTCCCAAAAATTCTTATCGCGCAAGACCTTCTCCACATGACCGTCTGTATCCGAGCTTGCGAGAAACTTCACGGCTTTGACTTTTCGATCCACATCGAAAATAACCAATAATTCCGAAGTCCCTGAGTATCCTTGAATTTTATCCGCCTCAGGAGAAGTCGATGTCGCCCAACCTACCGTAAGATTGTCCTTTGATATCAGAGGATACATCCCATCGACAGGGTCGCCAACCGACGCCACATCAAATAGCGCATTCGAATGGGCATCAAAGATCACCTGATTTGCAATTGAATAAATTACATTACGATCTAGCTCTGCATCATCAGCAGGCAAGAACCGCAAACAAACCAGCGCCACCAAAATAATCCCAAGCCGATAGGCGCCAAGCGCCCACCGTATCAATCGCCTGCGCCCGTTAGTTTGCAGGCTTTGCACTCTCGGTTTTGTCATCAAGGGATTTTTTCAGCAAATCGAGACTCGCGAAACGCTTGTCACCCGGAAGTTTCCACAAACCTTTCATTTGATCGAGATGCTTCGCATAAATGTCCCGTGGGGTGCAATCGTGAACTGTCGCCAGCGCCGCCGCACGCCCGATCACCACACCCATCATGCCTATGGTTTTCATCACCCGAATCGTTCCCAGCGCATCACGCTCCACACTGATGTTGCGTCCAGCCATAAAAAGGTTGGGAACGTTTCTTGAATACAAGGTCCGGTAAGGAACCGCGTAGCCAACGTTCTTATCAACCCCTTTGCCATGCTCAGCGCGCGCAATGAACGGCTTACCAGGGATGGTGTTGATATATTTCTCCAAAGGATAATGAAGATCGATCGACCATGTCGTGAGAAACGTCGCGTCATCGAACTCTTTCTTACCACGAATTTCATCACCTTTCAGAATCACATCACCCAGAATCTGAACTGTCTCGCGAGTGCCACCCACATACGCCAACCATGTCAGTTCCGCATTGGCATGCTTGTTCGGATCACGCTCCGCATGCGCGCCGTGATTTTTCATCGAACTCCACGCACTATACGCAGCCAGCAAATTCAAATCCCTTGTCAGCTCAAGATCTTTGACGGGATGGTTATCGAATCCGCTCTCCCAGAACCACTCGGCATGACCGAAACCATGAATCACTTTCGGATAAGGAAATTGTTCCGATTTAAACTGATGCATCCATGCCTCATTGGGGAAACTCACGGCTTTATCACTATTCTCCCACATCCACATATTGCTCATGCCCATCCGACCCTTCTCGGTGGATTTTGTGTCCGCACCCGACCACATTCCGACGAAACCATGACCCGTGCAATCGGCGAAAAACTTGCCTTTGATTCGTTTGAGTTTTCCGGCATCGACATCCACCGCTTTCACGGAAGCGATTTTTCCACCCGCCATCTCCAAGCCATACGCATGATGACCGAGGAACAGCGTGATGTTTTTCTCGGCTTTGACGACCTTGTCTTTCTTGTCATCCACAAACTCTTCAGCTGGTGCTGGCGATGCTTTAGCCTCGTCCTCAAATTCACGGATAATCTGATCTAACGGATACTGACTCGGCGGGTAAGTCCCCTTCGCCCAAACCCGAATCTCCGAAGAACCGTTTCCACCCAACACGTCCCGATTCTGAATAAGCGCGACTTTCGCTCCCATACGTGCCGCAGAAATCGCCGCACCGAGTCCACCATAACCGCCACCAACGACGACGAGATCATACTCGCCCGCGTCTTCGATCGCACTCGGCACTCCGGAAATTTTCCATGCGGTGCGTTCTTCAAATGTCGCGTCTGCTGGCGGGGTGAAACTTGCATCGCTGCTGAAAAGCACGGCGTCTGCGCGTCCGTTGAATCCTGTTAGATCTTTCAAAGCTACTTTCGACTTGCCGGCTTTAAGCTGGGCTTTTCCAGCCAACTGCCAGGTCCACTTGATATCGCTTTTCCCAAGCTCCGTCTCCAACTCCACCCCGTTCACCGTCACTTTGAATCGACCCGCGCTTTCCGACCGCTCCAAACGCTTGGTCCAATCGATCGTCCGCACCCAAACTTTATAATCCCCCGCCTCAGCCACCTCAAACTCCGTGCTCGCATCCGCCACCGGCTTTCCCAAACCATGGGCGATGAGATACGACGAACCCATCGACTCGATAAATTGAGTATCCACCCCCCAGCCACCTTTGTCAGCAAACTGCTCGGTTTCGATGAGAAACGATGCGGCTTGGATCTGGGTGGAGGCCAAAAGGCCGATGAGTAATGGGATTTTCATATACTTGGGTGAAGAAGTGGGCAGATAACGTTCAAAATAGACCCCAGCTTTCAAGAGTCCGTCATCTTATTTCTCTGACGTGCCTCGCGGAAAAATGACTGCAACAATGCCAGCGATTCATCACCCAGTACCCCTGCCGTCACTTCGCAGCGATGATTCAGCGGCGGATTCGAGTCCAATAAATTGATCCAGCCCCCCGCCGCACCGGCTTTGGGATCGCCACAACCAAAAACCACCCGATCCGGCCGACAGTGCACAATCGCCCCCGCACACATCGGGCAAGGCTCTTTGGTCACGTAAAGCGTGCATTTTTCCAGCCGCCAATCCCCCAAAGCCTGCTGCGCCGCAGTCAAAGCCAACATCTCCGCATGAGCCGTCGCGTCTTTTAAAGTCTCCACCTGATTCCAAGCCCGCCCAATGATTCTCCCCTCATACACCACCACCGCCCCCACCGGAACCTCCGATGCCGCATACGCCTTCTGCGCCTCACGCATCGCCTGCTGCATGAAATGGGCATCACTGTGGAGATCTATGATTAATTCTTCGCTCATCTAGATGGGTTTTAACCTCCAAGATTCAAAAATCAAACATCAACCATTCTCTCTCATCAACATTACCTATCCGTTTCGACGGTTCTCCATTTTTTCTTCCCATTCCCCGCTCCCATGCTTCCCTAATCCCGTGATTCCCAAGACTTACCTCGACCGCGTTGTCGCCCCGTCCTTGCTTGCTGCCAATTTTTCAAAAATCGGCGAGGAAACGACCCGTGCCATCAATGCCGGAGCCGATTGGCTTCATCTCGATGTCATGGACGGTCATTTCGTCGATAACATCTCCTTTGGCCCAGCCATGGTGCAGGCGGTTCATGAATCGAACGATATCTTCCTCGATGTCCATTTGATGATTTCACGTCCCGATCATTACCTTCCGCGCTTCGTCGCTGCCGGAGCGGATTGCATCACGGTGCATGTTGAGGCAGATCACGACGTTTCAGACACACTCAAACGCATCCGTGAAGCCGGTTGCCTCGCTGGTCTCTCACTCAATCCAGCGACTCCCTTTTCCGAAGTTGTTCCGTTTCTCGATCAAATCGATCTTCTCCTAGTCATGACAGTCGTCCCCGGATTTGGAGGTCAGCCATTCATGAACGAAATGATGAGCAAGGTCGAAGCTGCCGCATCCTATCGCAAAGAGCACAACCTCAGCTACCACATCGAAGTCGACGGCGGCATCGGTGCCGAAACCGCCGCAATCAGCGCCAAAGCCGGAGCCAACGTCATGGTCGCAGGCTCAACCACCTTCGGAGCCAAAGACATGGCCGCCGCTATTAAAGCCATTCGTAATGCGTAATTTGTTCCTTCTTCATTCAAAAATCAACAATCGGAAATCATCAATCGTCAATCAATGATTTAAGAGGCGTGCTTTGGTCTTTCGGTTTGATTGACGATTGATGATTGTTGATTTTGGATTTTTGATTTAAATAGCCTTCACTCTCCAACAACATATTCCACTGATCACTGATCACTCGGCACTAGCCACCCTCAACACCTCACCTCTATGCCCAAGAAAAGCGGAACCGAACGCGTCGTAGTCAAAGTTTTCACCTACGGCATCCAACCCAAAATCTGGAGACAATTTTCCATCGACACATCTGTCAACTTCCTCCAGTTGAGCGATGCAGTCCAAGCTGCGATGGGCTGGGAAAACAAACACCCACACGAATTTCGCCACGGAAAAGGCAAACGCCTCGTCGATGTTATTGGCCCAGTTGGTTTACAAGATCAGACACTCGGCGAATTCCAGGACGAGACTCTTCTCACCGTCGCCGATTACATTGGCCGCAAACGCCTACCGATGCGAATGCTCTACCGTTACGACTTCGCAGATGAATGGATTCATGAAGTCGTTTTCGAAAAACGCGTCGAAAGCGAAACCGTGACAGGCCCAGAAATGATCGCCGGGGAACGTGCGTGCCCACCCGAAGATTTCGGCGGAGCCTTCCAATACATGATGGCCGCTGCAGGTGAAATCGAGTGGGCACATCCGGGCTATATCCCGGAACACTTTGATCCCAAAGAGGTCGACTTCGAGGCGAAGAAGACGCGCAAGCGGAAATGACATCCAATCACTCCCCTCTTATTTTTTACCCAAAATTTTTCTGTCTGAAATTTCTCATCACTCAAACTCTTTCCTTCTCCTCATTTATCTACCTCTGCGACCTTCGCGGCTCTGCGTTGAAAAATTCAAACCCTATCCCAACTCGCCGCTGACTTCCCCGCACGAGTCCCTGTCGCGAACGATCCTTGCAGCAAATACCCTCCGGTCGGCGCGTCCCAGGCTATCATTTCTCCGCAGAGAAACACGCCGGGAAATTTTTTGAGCATCAGTTGTTTATCGAGTTCGTCCCAGCACACTCCGCCCGCGGATGAAATCGCTTCGGCAATAGGACGCGGGCCTTTGAGAGAAATACGACACGCTTTGACCCGCTTCGCCAATGCCTCAGCTGTGCTCTCCGGCTCCAAGCCTATCAACTCTCGCGCCGCCTGACTGAGTTTCCATCGGCGCGCCGCAGCATCTAACAAATCACCGGAAACACCTTCCAGTTTTGCCAACAGTTTCTCAATCGAAAAGGTCGGCTTGAAATCGATGACCAAATCAGGCTCCTTCATCCCCCGCAGTTCACGACCCAGCGCATAAACCGTTCCTCCTTCTAGACCGTAGCGCGTGACCAACAACTCCCCTGCCACCTGCTTTCCACCAGCCTTAACGACTATGTTTTTGATCGGCAGTCCTTCAGCCTTTTCCAACAAGCTCTGTGGCCAATCCACTTCCCATCCACAGTTCGATGCAACCAATGGTTCGCATTTCAAACCCAACTCCTGAAACTTTGCCAACCATCCTCCATCGGATCCAGTTTTAGGCCACGATCCGCCACCGAGCGCGAAGACGATCGCCTTTGCCTGAACCTCAATGCCGTTTTCGAAAACCAAAATTTTCCCCGCACGTAACTCACTCCAGAGATGTCGCGGTCTGATCTCAACGCCCAACGATTTCAACTTCGCCAACCACGCCCGCAACACCGGCGCACCTTTCAGGGATTTCGGATACACCCGACCACT
The DNA here is from genome assembly GCA_945885485.1 of Prosthecobacter debontii. GTDB lineage: Bacteria > Verrucomicrobiota > Verrucomicrobiia > Verrucomicrobiales > Akkermansiaceae > Luteolibacter. The sequence continues at coordinate 1,227 of CAMCYT010000013.1, read as the reverse complement.
CGTCGCCTGAAAAGTTTCCTGCCCGAGACTGTGCGACCATTCACGCAACTCCTGCGGACTGAAATCTTCTAACAAACTTTCCCAAATTTCCCCACCCGCGTAACGCGAAACAAAAGTCTCAATATCCTCCCCGTGCGTGAGGTTTAATCCACCTTTTCCAGCCACCAAAAACTTCCGCCCTACAGATGGCTTACCATCGAACACCGTCACAGACCGACCCGCCGAAGCAGCAACCTCCGCCGCCCGCAGCCCTGCAGGCCCACCACCGACAATCACGACATCGAGTTGTTCAGTCATATTTGTTAATATGAGAATCCATATCAGAGCGGAACAACGAGTCCTTCACTTTCAGCGAGTCTTTTTTGATTGGCATCAAAAGTAAGAAATTCACTAGCTCCTATGTGAAGCGCCGTGGCGACATGCAAAACATCAAAACTACGGTGCCCATTCTTTAATGTGTATTGGAATGCAAGTCGCTCCGCGATCTGATGAACATCGGCCCAATCTACAGATGGCTGGCGAAAAATTCCTGCTGCAATATTTTTCTGAAGTGTTGCCAGTGCTGTTTGAGCTTTAGCTAAAGGATAACCTTGCTTCGTGTCTTTGGTGTGTCTGAAAACTTGAAAATGTACAGATTGTCTAAATTCAAAAAGCAAAAGTGACGTGCTTATCAGTGCGACTGGCTGACTTTGCATATACTCTAGCGCTCTGACTGAAGTGCTTTGCGCAATATACATTGCACACAAAAACGAAGTATCAGGATATGTCATTAGCCTTCTTGCCCCTCTAGCTCTGCTTCCTTCATTTCTCTGATCTCTTCATCTGTAAATACCTTATCTCCCCAAATTTTCTTAAGCTGTGCCGCGAAGTCAATTTTGGGCATTGGAGGTTCGTCCATTCCTCGCGCTGGATTAAGAGTAGCAAATAGCTTACCGCGCTTTTTAATAGCCACGGTTTCTCCATCATTAATCCAAGCCGCAATGGTCTTGAAATTATTTCTTAAATCGGCAACATTGGCAGTTTTCATGATACAAATAAATACCACATCGAAAGATTTGTCAAAAGATTTTCCGAATCCTGTCGGCGACGGTTCAAAACCGGATTTGTTGCCTGTTCAAAACCGGACAATTTGTTAGAGGCCGTAAGTCCCTAAAATTGGGGGCCAGACGTCCTTTGGAGGGTGGTCTACGACCCAAAATTTCAGGTTCGGATGATGTACGATGGTGA
>CAMCYT010000012.1 GCA_945885485.1 Prosthecobacter debontii | reverse complement strand
GCGAGACGTATTCGATTCTCCATTAAATCATCCTATTCTTCCACATTCTATGCGGCGCCCTCGGCGATGGCGCCCTACCATTCACGCATAGGTTATTCCACATTTGTTTCAAAACGATACGTGCCGCTGCCAAGTTCCATGCGGTGGACACTTGGCGTGGATTCTAACAATTTAATTTCCGAAAAACCACTCAGGCTTTTTCCGCTTTCAGTCAGAATCTCATCAGCACGTGCTGGCAGCTCAACACTTGCGGTTGCACCGACGGGAATAGTGAACTCGAAAACGCGTTGCTTACCATTAACTGACCAGTTCGAGATGATCTCGCCACGAATGGATTGGTGCGAGGTTTTCACCCAATCAAGGCCAGCAGGCATTTGGGGACGCAACACGATGCGATTGAAGCCAACCGCGTCATCCGCGCATTGAATGCCGCCGAGCCAGCGGAAATACCATGTCGAGATCGAGCCAAACATCGGATGGCTGTGTGAATAGGTGTTCTGTTCTTGCTCCCAATGCTCCCAGAGCGTGGTTGCGTTGTTTTTCAGCATCCATCTCCATGAGGGAAACGTCTCACGATTCGCGAGGCCGTAAGCAAGATCGCTGCGGCCATGTTTCGAAAGCTGTTCGAGCATGATCCATGTTCCGTAGATACCTGTCGTCAGGCGTGGGCTGTCTTCGGTAGATGTTAGATTGGTGACGAGTTGGTCAAACACCGCTTTTTGCGATTCCTCTGGCACCGCACCAAACCCCAACGCGAAGGCTTGAGTGGATTGCGCACCATCCGCAACTTTCCCTGTCGCTGAATCGAGGAATGCTTTCGTCCATGCAGTTGCGGATTCTGTAGCCATTTGATCCAAACGCACGGCATCTGCCTCATTTCCGACGATGCGAGCCAATCTCGAGATCCGGCGCGCGCTATCGATAAACATCGGAGTTAAATGCTCAGGGCTGCGAGCAGGTATAAGTGCCTCGTGGTCGCCGAGGCCTTTCACTACCAAGCCGTCTTTTCGTGCTGCGGCAACCACATCGATCCAACGCATCGCAGCAGGAAGTTGTTCTTCAAGTAATTCACGATCGCCGTAGTATCGATATAGTTGTTCAATCAAAAGAGGATGCACCATCGCCCAGCCGACTCCGCAGTAATCGATTCCGACAAATGGCGCGGTATCCGTGAGGCGACCATCGGGACGTACCGCATCGCCCCAATCGCGAACGGTTTTTGCGTAGAATCCCGCCATATCGAAATTCATCATGAACGCCTCGCTGGTGGCGACAATGTCACCGCCGTAGCCAAAGCGTTCGCGGTGTGGGCAATCCGATTGCACCGTCATGATGTTGGAGAGAAACGTGCGACGGGTGATTTCTTGGATGCGGTTGAAATCCTCATTTGAGCACGAGAAGGAACCCGCGTTTGGCACATCCGTATGCAGCGGAAAGGCTCGGAAATGCTCGACTTTAGGCGTCCCAAGAAGCCCGCTGATTTCCATGTAACGGAAACCATGAAACGTGAAACGTGGGACAAAAATTTCCGTGCCGCCGCCGCGAGCGATGTAAACATTTTGCTGCCATGCAAACTCCGGCGCACCGGGCCCGCCTTTCGGAACTTTGGTTCCGCCCGGACCATCCTTCAGCCCTTTGATCTGCCCAGCGGTGCTCGTCAGGAAATTCAACGTGCCATCCTCATGCAACAGCTCGCCAAAGCGAAACACAATCTTTGTCCCGGCCGGGACATTCATGGCTATTTCGGGAACGCCCGTAAAATTCACGCCGAAATCGACAATGTGAACTCCAGGCTGCAGGGTGGTGATCACTTTGGCTGCGATCGGCTCTTGTAATCTAACAGGTTGCATCCGCAACGGCATGAGTGGCTCCAGTGGGTGATCCGTCAGATGCACGGGCTTCCAGCTTGCATCATCGAATTCTGGAAAGTCCCAGCCCGCTGGATCGAGTCGGGCATCGCGTTCTTCGCCGAGGTAAATGCTGTTCCTTATCGTAGGACCTTCCGCCATTTTCCAACCCTCACCGCTTTTCACGGTAGTGGTCGTGCCATCTGGGTGATCGATGACCAACAACGCAATCGCGCGGGGCCGTCCGAGAGGGAGTGAGTCGCGGATGTTGCGGTTACCCCACATTTTCAAAGGGAGCGGATTATACCAACCGTTGCCAAGCATCAGCGCGAGGCAGTTTTCACCTTCCTTGAGTTGTTCCGTGACATCGTGTGTGCGGAATAGGATACGTTTATCAAAATTTGTCCATGCGGGGTCGAAGACTTGATCGACAACCGCACTGCCATTGATATTCGCCAAACCAAGGCCGAGACCAGCGAAGTGGAGACGCGCTCTTACGATGGGCTTGGAAACGGTGAACTCGTGACGCATCAGAGGCGCGGGGTCCGGTTTGTAAAAATCTTCATTCTGAGTCGGGACAGGTTTCCCATCGTCCATCCAACGCGCGCCCTGCCAATCGGCCACAGCATTCGGCGCAACTTCAAAGGTCGCGATTTCGCTCCATGACGAAACTTGGTCTTCGGAATTCCACCAACGCACCTGCCAATGAACGCGGGCTCCCGCTTTCAGTTCTTTGCCCTCGTAACGCACACCTGGCAATTCTCTGGCAGCGATTTTTCCTGAATCCCAAAGATTCGCAGGATCATGCATTTCTTCACTCACACTCGTGTCGCTAGATGAAACGCGAACCTGCCATGCGGTCGGTTTTTCCCCGCGCTTGGCGCTGGAAACTTGCCAGGTCAGCAACGGCTGTAGCGACGCCGAGAGGGGGTTCACCGCGCCGTCGCTGCACAACTCGATGGGTGGTAAAATGGCTGTATCCACAGGTTTTTTCGATGAGAACTTAGAGATCGTGACCAAGACGCCAATCAAAAGTAGCGAGAATAAAATGAGTTGCCGATGTTTCATGGGTTATGCGGTTAGCCTGAAACACCCAACGCCACTTGCCAAAGGTTTTTTTGAAACGTGGCGGCGGATTGCATCCGCCGCCACGTTGTTAACAGTTGAATTTTCCCCCACTTGTTTTAGTAAACTAGATCATGCTTGAATCAAATCCTCTAAACCGCCGCCAATTCGTCCAACTCAGCACACTCGCTGCCGGAGCCGCTTTACTCACCGATCGCGCTTTTGCTGAATCAAGAGTCGCCCTGCCTGCGTTACCACAACTCCCTTACGCCTACGATGCGCTCGAGCCGCATTTCGATGCGCGCACCATGGAAATTCACCACAGCAAACACCACGCGGCATACGTCACTGGGCTAAATGGAGCTCTAACTAAGGAGCCGAAATTTCAAATGACCGAACCCACCGCTGTGCTGGGCATGCTGCCGACTATCGAAGACGAAGGGATTCGCTCCACCATCCGCAATCACGGCGGAGGCCACTGGAACCATACGTTTTTCTGGGAAACCCTCGCACCTGCTGAAAAGTCCGGCGCGCCTTCCGAGAAACTCAGCGCCGCCATCGTCGCCACCTTCGGCTCGATGGACGCTTTCAAAAAAGCTTTCGGCGAAGCCGCGGCAAAACGTTTCGGTTCCGGCTGGGCATGGCTGATCTTGCAAGACGGTAAACTCAAAATCACCAGCACTCCCAACCAAGACAACCCATTCATGAAAGGTCTTGTCCCAGACGCCGATCTCGGGAAACCCATCCTCGGACTCGATGTCTGGGAACACGCTTACTACCTCCACTACCAAAACCGCCGCGCGGACTTCATCGCCGCCTGGTGGAATGTCGTCAACTGGGCGGAAGTTTCGAAACGGTTTGAGGCGAAAGTGTAACACGAAGATTTCTCTCCGGAATTCGTTTGATTGTTTGATATTCCTTAGGAAGTTTGCTGTGATAGGGCGCTTCCCAATCCTTATATGAACACAAATATCCCCCCGTCGTCCGGGGGTTTCACACGTCTCGCGAAATCTATCATTCGCTTCTTTGCGCTTATCATTAGCGCACTTATCGGAACCTGGCAGCCACCTGTTTGGCTGTGCTGGTCTTCTAACAAAATCATCGGAACTCTAACAAAACGACCCAAGCTATGGTCGAGCCTCGCGTTGGCAGCGATCCTAGTTACGTTTGGTATCCAGCAATGGCAGAAGTGGTGGGATATGCATCGCCCGCAGGAGCGCCAACTTGTTGCAAAGCGCGATCTGACTTACACAATCGCCACGCCAGCCGCGACATCATGGAATCAAGGTGTTCCGACGCATGATTTGCTCTTCATCACATTCAGCGATGCTGCTGCGCCGTTAGAAAAAATCGAACAAGTGGTGACGGATGTGGTGAAGATGGATCCGACGGTTTCAGGCACATGGAAATGGTCGGACGATCGTACGCTTCGCTTCACTCCAGAAAAGGAATGGCCGGCAGGACAAAAATATGCGCTGAGTTTCAACAAGAAGGCATTTCCCGATGAAGTCGTTCTAACAAAACCCGAAGCGGATTTCGAAACAAGTAAACTGACGATTTGGATAAATGATTTCAACTTTTACACCCAGCCGGATCAACCGGAAGTCCATGAGTTGACCGCAACCATCAGTTCAACCCACTCGCTTACCCAGGAAGCTTTGCAGGCACAGATGAATTTGGTTTCCTTGGCAGAAAAGCCACAGGCGTTCGGTGGCGACAAGCCTAGCTACACGCTTACCCCCAGCGATTCGCCGATGAGATGGTTTTTCCGCAGCTCCCGCGTGCGGGTTCCGGAAGAAACCGAAGAGGTGAAACTCACCATCGCAAAAGCCATGCGTGCCATGAGTGGCGGCGAAGCGATGACGTCCGATCTCGTCGCGAAAGCCCGAGTGCCAAGCAAATATTCTGCGCTGTATATCAAATCACAAAGCATCGATATCGTTAAAAACCAACAGGGCGAACCGAAGCAATTTCTAACATTTGAATCCACGCTCGGTGTTTCACCAGCAGAGGTGAACAAGCATGTGAAACTCTGGCGCTTGAATGCAGTAGATGACAAATGGCTCAGCGAGCACAGAAAATCCGTAAACGACATCACACCCGAGATGATGACACGTGCGAAACTGATTTCGTTAGAACGCGTTCAAAAAGAAGATGAGTCGCCATTTCCCACGGAACATGCCTATCAGTTTCACTCGCCTGTTCCCGGACGCATGTATTTCCAAGTCACAGAAGGCGTGGAAGGATTGGGTCAATTCGTTTTAGCCGAGCAATATCACAACTTCATTGAAGTTCCAGATTTCCCAAGAGAACTGGAATGGACTGGCAAAGGAAACATCATCGCGCTAAACGGCGAGAGAACCATCCAGTTCAAATCACGCGGCGTGGAATATATTTCCATCACCTGCGGTCGCATCCGCGCAGGCGAGATCAACCACATGATCACACAAAACGATTACGGTGATTTTTCCGCTCCAGCCCTCGAAGGCGATTTTGGGAAAGACAGCCTCGTGCGAACCCAAACTTTTGTGCTGCGAGTTAATAAAAAGAATGACTGGGAAGCATGCTTCACAGCCTTCGATCTGAACAAAGCCATGTCCGTAGCGGATCCAAGCGATCCCGACAGTTCACGTGGCTTGTATTTTGTTGAGGCACAGTCCGTGGAACCCACAGTGCTGGATCCGGCAGATAATACTTCGATCCATTCTCGCATCGAGGCACCCACAGGCAATTGGGAGGTAGACGAAGAGACAGAAAACGGCGGTTATTATAGCCTCGATGAGAACCAAGCGAAGAAGAATTACCTCAATGCTGATGGCTCGTCTGGCCGTCTGAGCACGTGGTTTACGGAATTGAAACCTGATGGAACGGTGAACTGGGAACGCCAAGGTCAGCAAGCGCAGCGTTTCGTGATGTTGACGGATCTTGGGTTGTTAACGAAAACAAATGCCGATCTCAGCCGAGATGTATTTGTAATGTCCTTGAAAGGACAAAAACCCGTGGCTGGAGCAAGCGTGGAAATCTTGGCGCGAAATGGCAGCAGTTTGGCAAAAAGCACCACGGATGCTTTGGGCCGCGCTTCGCTTCCGAAACCGACCGTTACCGCGCGTGAACAACAACCGGTTGTGGTCGTGGTGAGACAAGGCAAAGACCTGTCATTCATCCCACTGCGTCCGGGGCATTTGCCTGCGCTGGATTACTCGCGTTACGACGTGGACGGCGTGCTCGCCTCCCGCACTAAAGCGGTCGAAGCCCATCTGTTTACCGAGCGCGGTGTTTATCGCCCTGGCGACAAAGTCCATTTTGCCGCCATCGTCAAACGCCGTGATTGGCAATCAGTGATCGAAGGACTGCCCGTGCACGCAATTTTACGCGACTCAGTCGGACGGAGTATCGCATCTCAAGATTTCAAACTGCCCGCCGATGGTTTTATCGATGGGGTATTTGAAACGACGGAAACTCAACCCACCGGTGTCTATGAGTTATCACTTTGGGTCGGCGATCATGATTCATTGGATTTTATGTTAGGCCGCATTCCGCTGCGTGTTGAAGACTTCCGTCCCGACCGCATGAAAATGAAAGTCGAGTTCGATCCGACTTTGCCAAAAGGCTGGGTCAAACCAAGTGAACTGACGGCGAAAATTTCTTTAGAGAATCTGTTCGGTGCAGCAGCGGGAGATCGTCGCATCACAGGCACGATGAATTTGGATGCCGTGGAGTTTCGTTTCGCTACATGGCCGGATTACCAGTTTTACAACAACACCGCATCGGAATCCTATTCGATCGCGGGGAAAAAGGTTGAGCTAGGTGAAGTCAAAACTTCTCCTGAGGGCCTCGCGGATATGCCGCTGGATCTTGCTACGTTCGACAAGGTCAACATGAGCGTCTCGCTGCAACTCGAAGCTTTTGAAAACGACGGCGGCCACGGCGTGCAGGAGCAACGCAGCTTCCTCGTTTCCGCAGGAGACTACGTCGCTGGCTTCGATCCTGATTGCCAGTTGGATTACCTCGGCAAAGACGCGGGAGGAAAAGTGAAATTCATCGCGCTCGATCAAAATCTCCAAGCGATTGCTGTCGAAAACCTGCGCTACCGCATCAATGAAACCAAATATGTATCCGTGCTTCGCAAAGACGACAACGGCAACATGAGTTACGAATCGGAGCAACGCGATACGGTGCTGAGCGAGGAAAAAGACATCAGTTGGGCCGCTGGTCCTGTCGAGCTGAACATGGACACCCGCAAGGTCGGGCATTTCACCTTCCAAGTAATCAACGATGTGAACGATGTCATCTGCGAGTTTGCTTATCGCGTCGTCGGAAAAGGCGATGAGGACAAAAATCTCGAGCGCGAAGCGGAACTCACGCTCACCGTCGCGCAACCCAAAGTCCAAGCAGGTGGCGAAGTGGAAGTATCAATCGTGGCGCCGTATGCAGGCTCGGGTTTGATCACGATTGAACGTGAAAAAGTTCTGCATGCGCAGTGGTTTACTGCCGACACAAACGCGAGTGTGCACAAAGTGAAAATCCCTGCGGGGCTGGAAGGAACGGTTTATTGCAATGTTTCCTTCGTGCGTTCGATGGATTCGCCCGATGTGTTTATGACTCCGTTGAGCTACGCAACTCAGCCACTCACCATCGAACCAACGGGTAGAATTCTCAATGTTGAACTCTCTGTGCCGAAAGAAGTGAGACCCGGACAGGCATTGAAAATCAACTACCGTGCGGACCGCGCATCGCGGATCGTGCTTTATGCAGTGGATGAAGGTATTCACCAAATCACGCGCTATAAACGCCCTGATCCCTTAGGTTTCTTTTTCCGCAAACAGGCGCTCGAAGTCCGCACACAGCAATGGTTTGATCTGATACTACCGGAATACCGTTTCATCAAAGAACACGCAGCCTTCGGCGGTGACGGCGGAGGTGAACTCGGCGAACTGTCGATGACGCTTAATCCATTTAAACGCAAACGCGATGCACCGGTCGTCTGGTGGTCGGGCATCAAAGAAGCCGGGCCGGAAAGCAAAGAAATCTCTTATACCGTGCCCGACTACTTCGCCGGTACGCTCACCGTGATGGCGGTCGCAGTCACCGAAACCCGCGCGGGCTCCGCGCAAGCCGCCGCGCTGGTGCGCTCACCTTTGGTGCTGACGCTCAACTCACCCACTACGGTCACTCCCGGTGACGAGTTTGTGGTTTCCGTAACGCTGACAAATCTGCTAGAAAAAGAAGGAATCTCCAATGTTACGCTCCGCGTTGAGCCATCCTCACATCTGCAGCTCATCGGCGATTCCGGGGCGGAAGTTTCTGTGGAGAAATCACGCGAAGTCACACGACGTTTCCGCTTCAAAGCGCTCGATACTCTCGGCTCGGGCAGTGTGAAGTGCTATGCGAAATCTGAAACGGAATCCTCCGTACGCACGGAGACGATGAGCATACGTCCGGCATCACCGTTCCGCACGCAAGTGCGCAGCGCCTACATCCGCACCGCGAAGCACGAGCAAGAAGTCACCCGCAGCTTGTATGACGCTTACCGCCGTAGCGAAGTGGTCGCATCTCCGTTACCGGTCGTGCTTGCGCTCGGCATGCGGGATTACATGAATGCGTATCCATACGACTGCACCGAGCAACTGACGAGCAAGGGCATGACTTTACTTGCGTATCGCGCGATGGAGGCTTTGCCGCAACAAGGGGATCTAACCACAAACACCCTATCAACTGTCATCGACCAACTTGGCAGCCGTCAAAGCAACGGCGGAGGATTCGGTTACTGGCGCGGCAGCACGAGTGATTACGATGATTTCCTCAACTGCTACGCCACGCATTTCCTGAGAGAAGCACAAGAATCAGGCTTCACCGTCCCATACGAAATGCTCAGCCAGTCATCTAATAAGATGAAAAAGATCTGCGAATCCGGCGATATTTCCAATCTGGAAATGGCCGACCGCAAGGCTTACGCGATTTACCTACTCGCGCGGGAAGGGCAGCGTCCGAATAGCTTGGCATCGCTGCGTGAATCATTGGATCGCACGCAAAAAGGCCTCTGGCAAAACCGCCTGTGCGGCAGTTTCATGGCGGCAACGTATCAACTGCTCAAGGAAGATGACAAAGCCGATGAGATCGTGAAAACTTGGAAACTCGCGAAGGCCGATCAATATAAAAATGGCGAAGACTATTGGTCACGCTCGGAAGTGGATGCGTTGCTGTCATTTGCGATACGTGCCCGTCATTTTCCAGATTCGGTTAAAAACTACGGCTACGCCGATTGGCAACAGCTCTATGGTGTCTTGTGGAAGGATCAATACAACACCATCACCGCCGCTTGCGCGACGCTTGGCATGCGTGAGTTTTCTAAAGTCGTGAAAGCCAACGCGTTTGAATTTGAAATCAACGCCCTGCCACGCGCCGACACCGCACCAATCCCACTTCTCAAAACGAAGGAGATTTTCGGAACGGCGCCGTTTGCGGAAAACATGAAAGCGCTGCAATTCAAACTCGATCAAAAAGACGGCGACCAAGGCTTGTTTTACCAAGTCGTGGAAGAAGGATTCGATCGCCAACTTCCAAGCAAGCCGCAGAAGGATGGAGTCGAAGTGTATCGCGAAATCACCACGCTGGATGGCAAGACTATCGAATCTATGACGGTAGGAGACTCGTTGAAAATGACTCTGCGGGTTCGTAACATTAGTAAGATTCCGTTAGGAAATTTGGTGATGATCGACCTTCTTCCCGGTGGATTCGCCATGGAACCCGGCAACATGAAAGCAGGTGTCGGTACGGTTTCTGGAACGGAGCGGGTTGATATGCGTGAGGATCGCAATTTGTTCTTCTTCTCCCTCCAAGGAGCGAAAGAATTGAAAATTGTATACGAACTACGCGCCACCAGTGCCGGAGAATTCGTGGTGCCGCCGTTGTTTGCGGAGTCCATGTATGACCGTGGTGTCAATGGAGTCGGGCTGGGTAGTCGCATCAAAGTCGTCACACGAGAGTGAAAAACAAACGATTCAGAATCCTACGCAGATTGATTTTCGGTAGCGGCATCATCGTGCTGCTGCTGGGAATCCTTTGGCTGACGATTCCACGTTGCGAGCTTTACCGCGAAGATCTCACGTGGTCGCCGGTGTTGCGCGATCGCGATGGAAATGTCCTTCACCTTGGTTTGGCGAAGGATGACCGCTATCGCATCCGCGTGCCGCTGGATCAAGTTTCCCCAACCATGCAGCGCGCGACCTTAGCCTACGAAGATGAACATTACTTTTCTCATCCCGGGGTGAATCCCTTGTCGATGTTACGTGCGGTGGCGGGTCGGTTTCAAAGCGTCTCACGTGGCGGTGGATCGACGATTTCCATGCAGTATGCGCGGTTACGGTTTCAGTTAAAAACCCGAACGTTTTCCGGAAAACTTCAACAAATTCTCTGTGCGATTCAGTTAGAGAAATATTATACGAAGAAGCAAATCCTCGAAGCGTATTTCAATACCGTGCCGTATGGTGGCAATGTCGAAGGAGTTTCTGCTGCAAGCCTGCGCTGGTGCGACAAGGAAGCTCACGAGCTGGAACTCGCTGAGTCGGTGGCGCTGGTGATGGTGCCCCAGCGTCCTGCGGCGCGCCAACCCCGTGCTGGTTCCGAGGCATCACCTGATACACTCGCTGCCCGGAATCGCCTATTAGAAAAACTCGGACATACAGACAAAATGCTGGCGGAGTATCGCTGGGAGAAATTTCCTTTGCCGCGTGAAATGCCGCACCTGGCGCGTCGCATGAGAGGCGCTGGATCGGAATCGACCATTGATCGAAATTTACAAATAGTCGTCGAAAAAACCGTTCATGATTATCTTTTGCGCGTGGAGGAAAAAGGCGTAGGCAATGCCGCGGTGATGATCGTGGATGCGCCGACACGTGAGGTGCGCGCTTATGTTGGATCGGGCGGATTTTTCAACGATAAGATCGAGGGGCAAATCGATGGTTTGCGCACCAAGCGCTCACCCGGCTCGCTCTATAAGCCTTTCATTTTCGGGCTGGGTATTGAGCAGGGATTGCTGCATCCCAACACCTTACTTGCCGATGCGCCGATGCGTTTTCACGACTACAATCCTGAAAATAACGAACGTGATTTTCTCGGTCCGGTAAAAGCAAGCGAAGCTCTCTATCGAAGTCGAAACCTTCCTGCACTCGCATTGATGCGTAGGTTGAATGGAAAAGGCCTGTATGGATACCTAACAGATTCAGGACTGAGTTTTGATCACGGCGCCGGTCATTACGGACTTGCGCTTGGCTTGGGAGCCGCGCCGGCGACCGCCGAGGAAATGGCAATTCTTTACGCCGCACTCGCCGATGACGGACAGCCACGTCCTTTGGTTTTCGAACTTGAGGAGAAAGCCGTCCCTTCGAAAAATGCGGCTGTGTTGAACGATGGGACGCGTTGGTTGGTACGTCACATGCTTGCCGATCCCGCACAGCGCGAACCGTTTACCGAGCCGACGATTTCTTTCAAAACTGGCACTTCACAAGGTTACCGAGATGCATGGGCTATAGGGATCAGTGGAAGATCGGTGATTGTCGTATGGATAGGCAATTTCAATGCAGCCTCAAATCCAGCGTTTAAAGGCCGGACGATGGCCGCGCCGTTGATGACTGAATTATTTCATCGAACCCAGTTGGCCGAGCCCTTACCTGCTACGCCAAAAAACGTGAAGCAGATTCAAATGTGTGCGGTTTCAGGCATGATCCCCAGCGAGCATTGCAATCACCGCAGCGTCGGATGGTTTCTCTCCGGCGTTTCACCCATCGTGCCTTGCGATTTGCATCGGTTGATATGGGTCGATCAACGCACCGGACTTCGGGTTGCGCCACGCGATGGCGATCCGCAGGTGAGCGCGCAGGTTTTTGAATTTTGGTCGCCCGAGTTTCTCGAGCTGTTTCGCCTCGCCGGCCTTCCGCGACGTGCGATTCCCACAAGCGCCGAAGTCATTTCGCACTCGAACGAAGCTCCACAAATTCTCTCTCCTCTCGGCGGTCATCTCTATCAGATCGGCAACGGCTCTTCCGGACTCATCTGCAAAGCCAAAGCAGCCGCCGGCGTAAATCGACTCTTCTGGTTTGGAAACGGTGTCTTTCTCGGCTCTACCGACGTAAGCGAAGCTTTCGTCTGGAACGATGCCTATGGCCCCAGCGAAATTCACGTGATGGATGATCGCGGAATGTCGGCAAGGACGCAGGTGCAGGTGGAGAGGTAGTGGAATGTTTGGTGGGGAGCTCTCGCCGCAGAGCGCCGTGCGAAGCGAAGCGTTTACGATTTTCCCAAGAAAGATCTTATTTCTCCCTCATTCCATGCGGCGCCCTCGGCGATGGCGCCCTACCGCAGATTCGCTAACGCTCACTTTCCGCAGCATTGCTTAAACTTCTTACCGGAGCCGCAGGGGCATGGAGCATTGCGGCCGGTGGTTTCGATGGCGAATGTAGGCTTGCGTTTCGGAAGGTTCAGCTTGAGTTCACCACTGCCGGATGATTCGACTTGCGAGGGATCGATGAATTCCGAACTGCCACTGGTCGACATGTTGCTTCGAGTGATTTGAGTCTCACTGCTCTGGAGTTGTTTCGGCTGGCTGTGAAGTTGTTTAAGGAAGTCCGCAAGGTTGGAAGCGGAGCGGAACAAGTTACTTAGCGCTTCTTGTTTGATCGAATCCATTAATCTAACAAAAAGTTCGTAGGCCTCGTTTTTGTATTCGATCAAAGGATCTTTCTGACCCTGCGCGCGAAGGCTTACCCCTTCACGGAGAGCGTCCATGCTATAAAGATGTTCCTGCCATTGCTTATCAATCGCAACCAGCACCATCCGGCGCTCTTCTTGATCGAGCACTTCGTAAGGCAGGTTGCGTACTTTGATTTCGTAAGTTTCTTTGACTCGACTAACCAAGTAATCGGAAATCTGCTCAGGTGTCTTCGTCACGTCGAGTTCTTCGATAGTAACACTGATTGGCAACGTTACATTCACCCAACCAAGAAGTTCCGAATGATCTGGCGCTTCGTAATCGCGATCGACAAGATACTCATTCACTTTCGCAGGAATGGTTTCCTCAATGATTTCATTAACGAGATCACGCGGGGTTTCGGTAGAAAGCACCTCGTTACGATAACCGTAAACTACTTCACGTTGACGGTTCATCACGTCATCGAAATCTAACACGCGCTTCCGCCAAGTATAGTTGCGCTGCTCAACGCGTTTTTGTGCGGTTTCCACAGAACGATTCAGCCAGGAATGCTCGAGAGCCTCACCTTCTTTCATGCCGAAGCGTTCCATCATCGAGGTCATTCTATCCGCAGCGGCGAAGTTGCGCATGAGATCGTCTTCAAAGGAAATGAAGAACTGCGAGCGACCCGGATCACCTTGGCGGGCGCAACGGCCACGCAACTGACGATCGACGCGGCGTGATTCGTAACGCTCGGTGCCGATGACAAACAAACCGCCGACTTCGGAAACGCCTTTACCAAGTTTGATATCGGTTCCGCGTCCGGCCATGTTGGTAGAAACGGTGACCGCGCCCGCTTGGCCAGCTTGGGAAATGATTTCAGCTTCTTGTTCGTGGAACTTCGCGTTGAGAACAGAGTGCGGGATTTTTGCGCGTTGCAACATCCGCGCGAGCGTTTGCGACGCTTCAACAGAGGCCGTGCCGCAAAGCACGGGCTGACCTTTTTCGTTAGCCTCTTTGATCTTTTCGATCACCGCATTGAACTTCTCACGACGAGTTTTGAAAACCTGATCGTTTTCATCGACGCGAATGTTCGGGGTATTCGTCGGGATCGGCAATACATCGAGGCGATAAATATCATGAAACTCCGCAGCTTCGGTTTCCGCCGTTCCGGTCATACCCGCGAGTTTTTCGTAGAGACGGAAATAGTTTTGGATCGTGATCGTCGCGAAGGTCTGGGTCTCCTTTTCGATGGCGCAACCTTCTTTGGCTTCAACAGCTTGATGCAGACCATCCGACCAACGGCGACCCGGCATTTCACGACCCGTGTTGTCATCGACGATGATGACCTTACCATCCTTGACGACGTATTGAACGTCTTTTTCGTAGACGCAATAGGCTTTAAGAAGTTGCGAAATGTTGTGGATCTTTTCCGCTTGAGAATCCATCCGCTGCTGCGCTTGCTCCTTCTCCGCGATTTTCTTTTCTTCTGTTAGATCGAGGTTAGTATCGATATCCGCAAACAAGGTGCCGAGGTCAGGAAGAGTGAATGACTCCGGATCTCCGGGTGAAAGAAACTCGCGTCCCATCTCCATCAGGTCCGCATCGTTACTTTTTTCATCGATGGTGAAATAAAGTTCCTCCTTGATTTCGAAGAGTTCCTTCTTCCGAGCGTCTTGATGCAAGGAGAGCTCCGATTTCTCGATGAGGCGACGGTTTTCGGGCTCCTCCATAAACCGCATCAACATGCGGTTGCGCGGTTGGCCGAGTTTGATTTTGAAAAGCACGCGGCCCGCACCATCCATATCGCCCGCATCGGCGAGCTTCTTTGCTTCGGCAGCCAGATCATTACAAAGAGCTGTTTGTTTTTTCACAAGCGACTCGATGAGTGGCTTGTATTTATCAAACTGATGGGTCGACTGTGCGGTCGGACCGGAAATGATCAGAGGAGTGCGAGCTTCATCGATAAGGATGGAGTCAACCTCGTCGATAATGGCAAAGTAGTGACCACGCTGGACTTGTTCGTCTTTGGAAGAAGCCATACCGTTGTCGCGGAGGTAGTCAAAACCGAACTCGGCGTTGGTTCCGTAGGTAATATCGAAAGCGTATTGCTCGCGCCTGTCCCATGGCGCCATTTGGTTTTGGATACAGCCAACGGTTAGACCGAGGTAACGGAACAGCGAGCCCATCCAATCCGAATCGCGTTTAGCGAGGTAATCATTCACCGTGATGACGTGAACGCCTAGGCCGGTGAGCGCGTTGAGGAAAACGGGAAGAGTAGCCACAAGGGTTTTTCCCTCACCGGTTTGCATCTCTGCGATCATCCCGCGATGCAGGGCGATACCACCAACGAGCTGCACATCGAAGTGCACCATCTGCCATTCGATCGGATGATCGTTGACGATGATTTCCCGGCCGCACATGCGGCGGGCACCGTTTTTCACAACGGCGTATGCATCAGGGAGAATGGTTTCCAAATATTTCGCACGAGCCTTTTGGAACTCGGGCTCGATCTCATGGAACGCAGCTTTCGCGGCTTCTATTGCTTCCGGGGTCGCGGCAATGGTCGCAGGAAGAGTCGGAAACTCCGGGCGGAGGTCTTTGAGGCGATTTTCCAAATCCTGGGCTGCCGTCGTGAGTTCCTCTGCAGACATGCGTTCAATCACCGGTTTTGCCGGAACTTGAAGCTCATGGTAACGGGCAAGATGCGCCTGCCATTTTGCGGTCATTTCACGCAATTTCTCCTCCGGCTCACGCTGCAAGGCTTGCTCGATTTCATTAATACGCGTGACGGTCGGGCGAATGCGTCGAACTTCGCGCATGTTCTTGTTACCGACAATTTTTTGGAGAATCCACTTGATCATGAGAAATTTGGCTATGCCCATCAGGGCTTGGAGGCGGGTGGATACACTGTGCGGCGCTAGGAAGCAAGCGTTGGAATGCAATTTAAGTCCTGTAAGTCAGGGAGTTTTTTGTCCATTTCTTTCAAGTCAAAAGGCCCTTTTTCAAATCCTAACCCGCAGATCCCTAACGCTCCACAACGCCCCTCCCGCTTCTTTCCCTATCCCTCGCATCTTCCGCGCTCCATCCTTTCTCTTCTCAGAAAATCTCTCGCGTGCAGCGTCAAACGCATCGTTCACAAAGCTCTTGCTGCCTATAACCGCACCGTCTGTGAAATACCTTACCCGACGCAACAAGCTCCTCAAGCTCGCCTGGCTCACTCACACCAAGCACATCCGCCCGGGTGTCCCCGCTGGCCTGCCGCTCGAAGAAGCCAAGAGCCAAGCTGCGAAACTTCTCGCGGATTACCAAAAAGCCATTTCTAAATAAAGACGTGCGTTAGGGTGATCAAAATCAGCCGCATCGTACTCCGCATCCCGCCTTTCACGCACGATTCACTGTTCCACATCACCCCTTAGTGAAGTAGAGAGTCACATTCGTATTTCTCCCCAACTCCGCTTTGCTTTGACGAGAGCCCTTGCCTCTTCTATGTGTCTGTTTTCTCCCATTTATGAAACTCGCTATCCTTTCGTGCTCCCCCAAATGCTATTCGACACGCCGCCTCATCGAGGCCGGCCGGAAGCGCGGTCATAAAATCGAGGTTCTTAATACCTTGCGACTCACCATCGGTCTCGATCAGGGAGATCCACATATCTATTACCACGAAAAAGAACTCCGCATACCCGATGCGGTGCTGCCACGCATCGGCACCTCGATCACTCGCTACGGCACCGCGGTTGTTAGACAGTTTGAACAGATGGATGTTTTCACGCCAAACACCGCTGCCGGTATCAGCAACTCCCGCGACAAACTCCGCTCACTACAGATTCTTTCCAAACACGATGTCGGCATCCCGAGCTCGGCTTACGTCGATGATAAACGTGATGTCGAATTCGCATTGCAACGCGTTGGCGGCGCGCCAGTCATCATCAAACTGTTAGAAGGCACGCAAGGTGTCGGCGTAATTCTTGCGGACAAAATTGAAATCGCGAAAGCCATCGTCGAAACCCTGCACTCCACCAAACAACAAGTTCTACTCCAGAAATTTGTTTCGGAAAGCAAAGGCAAAGATGTGCGCGCATTTGTCATCGGCGACCGCGTCGTCGCCGCCATCCGACGCGTCGCACAGGGGCAGGAATTCCGCTCCAACGTGCATCGCGGAGGAAAAGCCGAGGCGATCACGCTCGATCCCCGTTACGAAGAAGCCGCTGTCCGCGCTGCGCAAATCATGGGCTTGAGGATTTGCGGCGTGGATATGTTAGAAGGTAAAGACGGACCGCAAATTATGGAGGTTAATTCCTCTCCCGGCCTCGAAGGCATCGAAGGCGCCACCGGCTTGGACATCGCCGGAGAGATCATCGATTACATCGAGGATCAGGTCAAATTTCCCGAAATCGATATCCGCCAACGTCTCACCGTTTCACGCGGTTATTCCGTGGCAGACATTCACATTCCTGTGGGCAGTAAATACATCGGTATGACGATTGATGGAACCGGACTACGCGAAATGGATGTCGTTGTCCTCACACTAAAAAGAAAAGGAATCGTCATCTCCAACCCAAAAGGCAGCCGCGTTCTCGAAGCCGATGATACGATTCTCTGCTACGGCAAATCCGAGCACATGAAAGGTTTGATCCCTGTGAAAAAGAGAAAACGTAGGAAGATGAAAAAACTCCCGAAACCTAACGATACAACATCATGAGCATGATCATCGGCTGGCGCGAGCGCGTGGAACTTCCTGATTGGTCTATGAAATTAAAGGCCAAAGCCGACACCGGCGCAAAAAGCTCCGCGATCGATTGCGCCGAGATCACCGAGCTTCCTGACAACCGCGTCCGTTTCACCGTCCGCCTCGACCGCAAAGATAAAAAACTCATCACTCTTGAAGGAGACATTCATTCTCGCAAAAGCGTTCGCTCCTCGGACGGCAAAGCCAGCAACCGCATTTTCGTCTCCACCACCCTCCGCCTCGCTGGCATCGAAAAACAAATCATCGTCTCTTTAGTCTCTCGCAAACGCATGATACACCGCCTTCTGTTAGGGCGCGAAGCACTCGGCGATGATTTCCTCGTGAACTCCTCCGTCGATCACTGGGCGACTCCAAAAAAGATTAAAACAGGATCAAAGAAAGCGCCGTGATCAGGACGACGAAAACCATATTCAGATAAAAGCCGACCCTCATCATGGCGCGCTGCGGCACTTGACCGGTTCCGAACACAATAGCGTTCGGCGGAGTACCGACCGGTAACATGAATGAACATGAAGTCGCTAGTGCGAGGGGTAAAACCAATTGGTTTGCAGGTAGATTGAACTCCGTCGCCATCGTAAAAAAGATGGGAACCAGCAAAGCAGCGCTAGCGGTATTGCTGGTCAGCTCACCCATGAAAATCACGAAGCAAACAACAGCGGCGATGATAGCCCAGAGCGGCCATGCTTCAAGCGTTGCGCCTAACAACCGGGCCATGAACAAGCTCGCGCCGGATGTCCCCAAAATCGCGCTCAATGCCAACCCACCCCCAAATAGAAACAGCACACCCCAATCCGTATTCTCCTGGACCTCTTTCCAGCTGACTACTTTAAACGAAACCACCGCGCATGCTGCTAACAGCGCCACCCACGTATCCATTTCCTTGAATCCCAGTAACGACTCAAGCTGAGTTCCAAACATCCATGCAAGTGCGGTGCATCCAAAAATGGATAAGGTCAGCCATCGCTGGCTATTAAAAACAAATTTTTCTTCGATGTTTTCCGATTGCTCTAACACCACATTCGCGGGTCTAAGAATCAACCACAGCAAACCGATCATGGCTGGTAGTAAAATCGCAACGGCGGGCACGCCGAAAACGATCCACTCCGAAAAACTGATCCCAAGCTTATCCGCCGCAATCCCGTTTGGCGGGCTACCTACCTTTGTCCCCAAGCCACCAATACTTGCCGCATACGCCAATCCCAATAACAAGAAATAGGTATTTTTGGGATGTATCTCATGCGCTTTAAACTGGTTCAGCACTCCCAGAGCCAAAGGCAACATCATGGCCGTTGTGGCAGTGTTGCTCATCCACATTGAGATAAAAGCTGCTCCTGCAAAAAACCATGTCGCGGTAGAAAGGAATTTACCTTTCCCAAGAAAGTTTAGCCGACTCGCCAGCCAACGGTCCAATCCCTGCGCCGTGAGCGCCGAAGCCAACGCAAAGCCTCCAAAAAACACAAAAATTAGCGGATTGGCGAAAGATGAAAGACTGGTCTTGACATCGCTCAGTCCCATCGCCGCCGCAAGCACCGGCACCAATAACGCCGTAATACTCAAGGGCAGGGCCTCCGTCATCCACAGAAACGCAATAAAGGCAAAGAACCCCAGTCCCAAGCGAAGCTGTGCAGGATCGAGCCCCTCCATCACTGGGCTATTTTCTGGCAATGGCAGATAGAAAACGATGCCCAGCAACAGTAATAAACTTGCAACTAACTTCATCACATGGGGTTTTTAGCCAAAATTTCTGATCCGAACATCAAATTTGACGAAATTTCTTTTCACATCCACGCTAACTCCCCATGAAAACCAACCGTATCTTTGTCACTGCCTGCTGTGCACTCGGCTTGATTGCGTTTTCTCAGTTACTCATTGCTGGGATGGCCCTTGCGACTCGTTTGGAAGACAGCCAGAAAGTCCGCATCGTAGAGCGTGAGGTAGAAATACTGGTTCCTTACGTAAACCCTGCACCCACGCAGCTTCTTGGTATGCCGCCTGGCACGAACACTCTTCCAAATATCACCCTCGTCCCATCACCTCATAAAAATCCGGTCCCCTCACCTGCTAGCCCTGAGCCCACCCAACTCATCACTCCCGCCATCGCTGATCCTCGTGCTGAGCGCCTAGTAAACGAGGCTAGAACCGCCCGCGTCGCTGGCGATATGGGAATGGCCATCGTCAAACTCGAAGAGGCTCTCCAACAATCACCCAAAGAACCCAACGCCCTCTTCGAACTCGGCCTGGTTCACGAAATCATGGGCGTTTACGATCAAGCCTCCATCTACTACGAACAAGTGTTTCAATTAGGCGTCAGCGGATCCGGCGAACTTTACAAAGCTGCTGCCGCGAAACTTCGCGATGGCTTCGAACAACCCGGAGAAATGCGCGGCAAAATCGCTCTCGGTCGCGTGCGCATTTTCAACGACCCCCAAGCAAAGGAAGGAAAACGCGTAGTGCTTTCCATTCCAGTCACTAAAGCTCCTGACCAAGAAGTGACGTCAACTGACATCGAAGTCTCCGTCACCTTCTTTAATAAATCCTCCAACGAAAAAATTATTCAGTTAGAGGACGAATCATGGGTCGCCGTAAAATGGAGCACCCTGCCCTTCGATTGGGCGGCAGGCGAAGAAACCCTGCGTGTCGACTACCATATCCCTAAGCGCGACAACCCAACCAGCCACCTCTTCGGTAAACTCGATTATTACGGCCAAGTCGTCACCTTGTCCTACAAAGGCGAAATTCTCGATGTCCAAGCATGGCCCAGAGAGCTCGCCGCTAAAATCGGCCAAGCCCCAACAAATACAAATAACTCCAATTCGTTTCCAGAATTTCTAGATAAAGATTCCTTACCTCCGAACTTTGATCCAGATATCCCTCTTCTAAATTCTTTGCCACACGAGCAACCACAACATGGAAATTTTCAGCGAAAATAAACAAATCGGCGACTACATCATCTTGAAATGTCTGAAGGACAATCAAGAAACCCTAACATGGTCAGCCAGACAAGTTTCCGTCGGACGCGCGGTTCTCATCGATGAGCTCAAGCCCGCCTATGCCGGGAATTCCCAAGCTTTCTTGGCAAATGTTAGAGCAAAGGCGTCAGTCGAGCATCCACTCGTCGGATCCATTTATGAAGCCTCCACTGAGCGCGGACAATGCTTCTGCGCCTACGAGCTTCTGCCAGGCGAAACGGTCGCCCAGCTAGCACATGGACAACATAAATTCAAAGCCCAACGATTTGTACATTTGCTACGCCGTATTGCCGAGGCGAACATTTACCACGAAACCCATCAAAACGCCACTTCACCGCTCGGTCCTGATGATGTCCACATCGACACCCAAGGCATTATCCGTCTCGAGAATCTGGTGATCCATGGCGAGCGCGATCAAAATCAATCTCTTCGTGACATCGTTCGACTCGGCTCGTTTTTCCAAGCTCTACTCGATCCCAACCACTCCGGCACCACTCGCTGCCTAACACTTCTCGCATGGATGCGCGGAGAAGATACAGAACATTATTTATCATGGGCCCAAATCCGTGATTATTGTGAACAAATTGAACAGCAACTCACTGAACCATCAGAAATCCAAGCCCTTCCAACCGCAGCTATTCCAACCCAACAGAAAAGTTACATGATGTGGGTATGGGTTGCTCTAGCGGTTTTACTGTTAGGCGGCGTAATTGCATTCGCCTTAACTAGAAATAAAGATGGATCCCGCATCGCAGAAAACAAGCCAGCTTGGATCGAAGTGCCCGCTGGTAGCTACTCAACCCTGAATGGATTCGATTTCACCGTTGTCACCTTTTCAATTTCTAACCAAGAAGTCTCCATCGGAGAATACGCAAAGTTCATCAAAACTCTCGATCTTCTAACCAACGAATCTAACGATCATGTTTTTAATCATCCTGACCAACCTAAAAGCAAAACCAGCCATAAACCCAACTATTGGGAAGATCTATACGATGCCGCTCTAAAATCCAAGCCATGGAACAACATCAAAATCAATCTCAACACTCCCGTGGTGGGTGTGGATTGGTGGGATGCTTACGCTTACGCAAAATGGAAAAAATGTATTCTTCCTACCCAAGAGCAATGGCTAGCCGCACTGGTCAGCCAAACCAAAGAATACTCAACCATTCCCGTCAGTGCCTGGCCACCAGCCAATAAAACTCCCGATCGCACCACCAACGGTATTCTCGCCATGGCTGGTTCCGTCGCGGAATGGACGGCCGAACCTCGCGTAAGCCCGTCAAATCCTCTCGGCAAACCGCAATGGATCATCATCGGCGGATCTTACCGCAAACCCGGCAAAGGCTCATTGAGCCTAGAATGGATCGAAGATCGCTCCACCCGTAGAGACGACCTCGGATTCCGTATCTGTCAGCCTAACTAGGGATTGATCCATAAAATCTAGGCAAGCACTTTCCTATTCGCGCTAGACACCTCGATATTTCTGGCGAGATTTAAGCACTTATGAAATTAGAACGTTATTTCCGTGTGGCCACTTTAGCCGCAATTCTCGGCCTAGGAACCGCTTATGCTGGCGGTGAGGGCTGGACTAGTGTCTTCGAAGCCGCGAAAAAACAAGCCGCTGACGAAAAGAAAAGCCTGCTCGTTGATTTCACCGGT
>CAMCYT010000011.1 GCA_945885485.1 Prosthecobacter debontii | reverse complement strand
GGCACGGCAAATCCACTGACAACTTCCAGAGAAGATTCGTAGCGCGCTAAATCTAACATCTTTTCGATTAACGCAGCGATATCTGTGGCAAATGCGTGATCGCGTGGTTTTTTGAAAAACGGCTCCACGATCTGGCGATAGTCCCCGTGCAGCGGCGGATCGGTCTCGATCGGCAACTGCCGGACTTTACGCATTTTTTCCTCGGAAGGAATCGGCACACGGAAAGGCGCATCCGAACTGAAAGTTCCCCAATTCTTCGCCGCCTCCATAACGGCTGCGTGACGCAGTATCATCGGGATCGCTTCACCCTGAAAGCGATACGACGCCACCGGACAACGCTCGCGCGCTTGCTGAAAAGTTCGGTCGTTTTCTAAAGGCTCGTTCATGGTGAATTAGCCTAATTCTTTTTGAAGCTCACTCAAAAGCGCGGCATCCATTTCTAACAGATTTACCGCTGTTGGAAAAGCGCCGGTTTTCACGTCCGCTGCGAATTCTTGAAACGCGGCAATGCGTTCTTGTTGGAGTCTGCGATACTCGCCCGCGAAATCACGGTAGGCTTTCGCATGTCTCGGCAGGCGTTCATCGTAATCTCCGAGAATGTCATCCGAAAAAAGAAACTGAGTATCGCAACCTGCTCCGGAACCCAGTGACATTAAAAGCAAACTCGTTTGCTTGCAAAGCCACGCAGCCAGATTGTGCGGGACGCATTCGATCTCCGCAGCATACGCCCCTGCGTTTTCCAAATCCTTCATCGCTTGAAAGAGCGCTTTCGCCTCGTCCACGGTTTTTCCGATGCCCCGATAATTTGTCCATGTCACATGCCGGGGAATCATCCCGAGATGGCCGACCACTGGAATGCGCTCACGCGCCATGCTCTCGATGATGCAGGGACTGGCCGAGCAATAGACGGAACTTGCACCGAGTTCTAGCGCTTGAAAACCAATCCGAATCGCTTCCTCCTGTGAGGCTAAACCATGCGGAGTGGAGCATGAGAGGAAGCTGTTGGGAGCGGCCGCAACCAACTCCGGCAGACGAGCTTGAGCGGTCGGATTGTCAAACGGGCAGCTCATCAAATCGATTCCAGCCGCTTCTGCCGCCGCCGCTTCTTCCGGAGTTTTCACGTGAACATGCGTCAGGCAGCGCGTGCCTTTCAGCTTTCTTAAATCGTGGACGGTGTATTTTTTTCGAGGTCTTAGCATGTGAAAGTAGGTTTATGGGCGAAAAGCGCAACCGATACCTAGCGAATAAATTTCAAAACTCCAAGTTGAGAAGATTGAAAAAGCCGATAGTTTCCCCCTCATGAAATGGAACGCCATCAGCGTAAGCGCGACTTGTATCATCATCGGCCTAGGCGGATTTATGCTCGGAAAACTCACCGGCAGTAAAGCCGAACTCTCCGAACAAGATCGTCTACTCGAAAGCTCGGAACGCTTGATCCAGCAACGTTCCGTCAGCGGCGGCACCGACTCTAGAGCCCGCGAAAACGCAAACCGCCCCAACCGTCCGACCCAACAACGTGGCGAGACCAGTTTCGATCAAAAACTCGTCAACATGGAGGAAATCGTCCGTGGCGAAAACGCCCTCGACCGCGGCCGCGCCATGTTGGAATGGATCGATTCGCTCGCCGCAGAGGAGTTCGAAGCTGCCGTCGACCGCTTTCGCGGCCTCGGCCTCACCGAGGCCCGCATGGGTGAATACGCCATGTTGCTGACTGCATGGGCGGAGGTTGATCCTACCTCTGCACTAGCCTATACCACGAAAAATACCACCAGCGGAATGGCTACGGGAACGGTTCTCAGCGCATGGGTCAGCCGCGATCCCGAGGCTGCCATCGCATGGGCGAAATCCAACCACGATGGCGATGAAGCAAATCCTTACATGGTCGGAATCATCCGTGGCTTGGTCGGATCCGATCCAGTCCGCGCCACCGCTCTGCTCCAGGAAATTCCTTTCAGTGAGGAACGCGGTGAAGCACTGCAGGCCATGATGCCGCATCTCCTGCAATTGGGTGCGGAGTCGGCCAAAAAATGGATTTCCGAACTCAGCGATGAACGCCTGCGCGATGGCGCGGTCGCTCGTTTCGCAGAAGAGTTGGCGAAGCTAGACCCCGCCGGAACCGCTTCTTGGTTGATGCAAAATCTCAGCGATACATCGGTTAGAAGCATGGATGAAGTCTTCCGTGAATGGGCAAAAGCAGATCCCACCGCCGCCTTGGCTAATTTTGAAGGCCTCCCAGAAGGCGAAGCTCGCTCTCGCGCTCTGCGTGGTATCGTCATGGTCGATGCACGTAATAATCCCCAAGCCGCCGCTGATTTGATGAACCGCTTTCCGGCAGACATCACCGATCGCACCGTGCAGCACTTCATCTGGAACTCATTTGAAAATGCACCCGAAGTGGCTGCTAATCAAATTGGTTCAATCCAGGACGAACGCAGCCGTAACCGTATGTATGAACGCGCCCTCAGTGGTTGGCTAGAACGCGATCAAGTTGCCGCACAAAAGTGGATCGACTCTGCGAACCTGTCGGCCTCTGTGATTGAAGTGCTGGGTCAGCGTTAGAGGGGATAAGGAAGTTTTAGGCTGTTTTCAGCGTTGATGCAGTTGAAATTAATATAGCGGTGTTTGGTTTCTCCGATTCGCTTTGCATAAGTGGATCGTGCGTCTAAAAACGCGTTGTGAGGTTGAAGGAAAATCTTCTGGCATGGATGCGTGGCGGCGATGGCGACTTCGCGGCGGTGGCATTGGAGGTTTTTCGATATCAGTTCGGAGCTAACCTTGCGTACCGGAATTACTGCGAGTCGCTTGGGAAAATTCCGGAGAGCGTGAGTAGTTGGTGGGATATTCCTGCGGTGCCGACGGATGTTTTCAAGCTTTCCGATACAGCCATGCGTTGTTTTCCTGAAGCCGAGGTGAAAGGTTTTTTTCTTACTTCCGGCACGACGCGTGAGGTGAAGGGCAAACATGAGTATCGCGATCTGGAACTTTACGAGGCGGCGGTCAAAGGAGGTTGGCGAGAGCTGGGCTTGCCGGAAATCAGCAAGCCGTGGTTTTTTTCACAACGAGTTAAAGACGCGCCGCATTCATCGTTGGTGCGGATGTTTGATCTGCTTGCCCCGATAAAGTCGGGGCTCGATAAGGACGGAGAATGGTTGATCGATGACGATGGTAATTTGCTGTCAGAGAAATTTTTACCACAAGGCGCGGCGGCGGTGCTTGGAACTTCGCTGGCGTTATTGCGGTTTTGTGAAGAAACCGAGCCGGTAAAATTGTTAGATGGCTCATGGATTTTTGAAACCGGCGGCAGCAAGGGTTTACTTAAAAGCCACACGCCTGCCGAGGTCAGGCAACGGATCTCAGATCATTTTTCTCTGCTGGAATCCCGCATCCTCAACGAATACGGAATGACCGAGTTGTTTTCCCAATTTTACAAATGGGGGAATGCGGAGGCACATCAAGGACCGCCATGGACGGCGATTCGAGTGGTGGATGTTTTTTCAGGAAATCCGGCGGCGGGAGGCGAGGTTGGGTATCTGGAAATCATCGATCTCGCGAATCTCGATTCCATTTCCGCAATACGCACTCAAGACTTGGCAATCGCCACTGGTGAGCGGAGTTTTATATTGATCGGCCGTGATCCATCTGCCGTAGCGCGGGGTTGCTCGCGCGGAGTCGATGCCGTATTGTCATGATGAAATTAGAACCACGGATACACGCAGATAAACACGGATATGAAGAAACTTTTGAAAATTTAATTCTCGTCCACTGGGTGTAAGACCAAGTTTCATGGCTCTTCAATTATCGGTGTTCATCTGTGTCCATCCGTGGTTCTCTTAACTCTTAAGAATGAAAACCCTCTCAGAACGTATCGCATTTCTACTCACTCAGCGGCCCACGCTTGAGCGGTGGGTGGGTTGTTATGATGAGGTGGCGTTGAAAAGCTGGTTGGATCGCGAGCTCGGGGATCACCGCAGGTTAGAGCAATGGGTCGATGGCTCGCGCGTGGTGCCGCGTGGGCCGGTGTTGCATGTGGTCAGTGGAAACACCGAACACGCTGCTTTTCAATCGGTGTTCCGTACGATTCTATTAGGCTGCCAGAGTTGGGTGAAAGTGCCATCGGCGGGATTGTTAGAATTTGAGAAATGGGCGAGCGAATTATGCTTGTTCGAGGTGAAACGTGAGTTGCCGGAAGCATGGCGAAATCCTGAGGTCGCAGTGATTTATGGCGGTGAGGAAACGATCACGTTTTTCCGCGATTGGCTTTCACCGCAGACTCGCATCATTGAGCACGGTCCGAAACTCAGCGCGGCATTTGTTTTTGAACAACGCGAGGGCTTGGAAAAACAACTTGCCGAAGACGTCATGCGCTACGGCCAGCGCGGTTGTCTTTCGGTTCAGTCGATTTATGTGGCGGGTGATGTGGAAGGGTTTTGTGAGAGGTTGGCGAATGCGTTAGAAGAACAGCGACCCCCGACTTTATCGGGGCAGGCGAAGATCGCCGCTACGCTTTCTGAGGCGGGAGGGATTCGCAACGCCCGCGAACTCGCACGCTTTCAGATCGCCAACGGCGCGAAGATGAAACTCTGGGAGAGTGATAATTTCGTGGATTGGACAATTCTGTTAGATGGCGATTCCGCACTTCTCCGCACCAGCCCTAGCGGTGGATTCGTTCGTGTTATTCCCATGCCGGATGCGCTCACGCCCGAGACGCTTGGAGATGAAATCGCATTTCTCTCCACCGCAGTGGTCGAGCCTTTGTCGGAGGCGGATTGCTTGGAAACCCTCGCTCCACCGAGAATCTGTGCCGCTGGCAACGCACAGGAGCCGGGAATTTTCTGGCATCCCGATGGTGAAATGCCACTCGCGGGGCTTGTGCGCTGGCGCGATCTCGGTTGATCTTATCGCCATGTCGGAACCCGCCATCGAAACCACCGGAACCATCCTCGAACGCAAAGGCGAGATTCTTTACCGTGTCGAGTTGTTGAACGGAAAAGTCATGCTCGGGCATTTGTCCAAACCTCTGACCGACGCGAAGGCAGTATTTTCAAAAGGCGATTCCGTGCTCCTAGAAATGACTCCGTTTGATTTCGATCAAGGGCGGATAGTTTCGCGAGTTTCTTAAAACGGCTTATAAATTCCCAGATAAGCGGCGACGATGGCGGCGACGAGGGTCAGGATAAACACGACACATGGGCACAGGATCTTTTTCTTAGCGAGGACAGGGGCGACGCCGATGAATAACCAGATGCCGAGTTTCGCCATCCACCAGTATTTATCCATCGGGGGCTGTTTCAGGAAAGCAAAGCCAGCGAGCAGGATGATGACCAAAGAGATCCCGTGGAGAATGGAAGCGGATTTTTGGGTTGAGCCGCCCAAGAGAGTTGCTCCGAGCGAGGCAAAAAGGGCGAATACGCCGGCGAGGTGGAGAATTGTCAGTAATTTAAAATCCATAACTGCAGGGACATTTCGCGAGTTGAGAGCAAAAATCAAGAAAACTCGGAAAGGTGAAGGACGGTCATTGCGTATTCCCATTCAACTCATGAAACGCAAACTCGCATGGTTGGGTGTGATTTTATCCACCTTCTATCTACTAACGATTGGAATCCTCCCAGATCCCATCCTATTTATCGATGAAGGGATTGCTCTGGCGGTGCTGATCCAATGTGCCAGTTTCCTCGGATACGATTTACATAAATGGTTGCCCTTCTTGCCGAAAAAGAAAATATACCCCGCATCAAGCCGCCGCTAAAACGCCAAGAACGTGACGATAGATGTTTGATTCCAAACTTTCCTGATATCCTTTATGACCAACGAAACTAATCAAGAAACCTGCTGTTCAAAATGCCGCCGCCCATGGTGCATTACGATTTTTGGCCTGCTTATCATTTCTTTCCTGATCGCGATGCCGTTTATAGCTGGCACGCCCGATGCGGAAAAATCCTCCGACACCATACGTTTCCTCGGGCGGTTCCATCCAGTCATACTACATCTTCCTATCGGAATTTTCTCGCTGATTATCATTCAAGAATTGATGTCGATGTTCAGTCGCTACAAGCCCCAGCCCGGATTGATTGCGATCTTTATTGGCGCAGCAAGTGCCGTGGTCGCGGTGCTATTCGGTTTCATGCTCTATATGGGTGGCGGTTATGAAATGAGCAAATTGCTAGGAGATCACCTTTGGGGCGGGATTATTTTTGCCTGCGCCGCGGTTCTCACTTTGATTGTTAAAGCTTGGCCTCTGCCTGAAAAGGTTTCTCAAAAGCTCTATCGGGCCATGATTTTCGGCAGCGTTGGCATCATGACTTACGCGAGCCATGGTGGAGCGTCCATCACCCACGGCGAAGATTACCTTGTTGAATATGCTCCAAATCCGATTCGTAAGGTGCTCGGTCACGAGCCAAAAGTGGATCCCGCGGATATTCCGGTTAAGCCACTTGAAGAACAAATTGCCTACGAAGACATCGTTCAACCCATCCTCAACAAGCGTTGCGTGGAATGCCACAAAGAAGGTAAATCCAAAGGCAAGTTCCGCATGGATAGCTACGAGCTTCTGCTCAAAGGCGGAAAAGAAGGAGATGCAGTTGTCCCAGGCGATGCGGTGAAAAGTAACATCATCTATCGTTGCGAACTTCCTGAAGATGACGATGAGCACATGCCGCCAGAATCCAAAACGGACATCGAAGATCACGAGCTAGCGGTCATTAAATGGTGGATCAGTGCAGGAGCTGATCCTGCTAAAACCGTTGCGCAGTTAGAAATCACGGATGAAATTCGCGGGGCAATTGCGAAACTCGATCGCTCCATCGATCCCAAAGCAGGCAAATCCGAGGTTCCTACCCAAGCCAAACAAGACTTGCCCTCCGCTGAGCTGCTAAAATCGGTTGCGGCCCTATCAAAAGAATTCCCCGGCGGCTTGACCTTCGAGTCCCAAGCTTCCTCCAAGCTCACGTTCACTGGAGTTTCCCTCCGCAGTAATCTCAATGATGCGGTTTTCGCCAAATTGAAATCCGTCATTCCTAGCATGGTATCGATGGATCTGTCCTCGACCGCGATCACGGACAGTTCGGTCAAATTACTCGCTTCCGCAAAGGATCTGCGGATGATTCGTCTCTCGGAAACCAAGATTTCAGACGCCGCGCTCGATACGCTGGTTGGATTGAAAAACTTGGAATCGATCAATCTCTACGGCACTCGCGTGAGCGATGCCGGAGTCGAGAAATTAAAATCGCTCCCGCATTTGAAACACCTTTATCTCTGGCAGACAGACGTTTCCGCAGGCATGATTGAGAAGCTCAAAGCCGCTCTGCCTGGGGTGGAGATCGTCACCGGGATTTAAAACAACTTGATAGATTTTCTTAAAAAGATTAAAGCTTTCATCTAATAAATTGGGTGCGGCTTTAACTTTTTAAGTCATCTAGTCATGTCCGTAACGTCTTTATATTCAGCGATTTTCAGTTTGTTCGCCATCGGAATGGCCTGCGGCAGCCAGCTTTCCGAGCGCTTGGAAGCGTCACATGAGCATTTTCTCGAAGACCGCCGCGCTGCGCTAACTGGGTTATCGGATCCATTCGGAGTCCCAGCCGCGGCCAAAGTCGTGATCGAGGATCCGATGGGCGCATTCCGACGCAATGCCCCATGGAAACGCACTGTCGTCACTACGGTTTTTTGGTGCGGAGAACAACCCACGGAAAATAACCCAACGCCAAATGATAAAAGCGCTTGGGATCAGAACTGGATGAAAAACTTCGGTGGATATGACAATCCCAACCAGCGCGAGGGTTTTTCCCCCAAAACCTTCGTCCCCAAGTTGAATCCGTTCTACGTGGCCCTGCCCTACAATGATATCGGCAAGGATTACAGGCATCGCCCGGAAGCCGCTGAGGTCATCCCCTGGTTTTGGGAGAAATATCAGGGCGACGGCATCTCCGTTTGCAAGGGCCGCTGGCTCGCCATCCATTATCAGGGCAAGATTTGTTACGCTCAGTGGGAAGACGTCGGCCCTTTCGAGATAGATCACCATGAATACGTCTTCGGAAAGGAAAATGCCCGCGTGAATCGAAACCAAGGCGCGGGCTTAGACATCAGTCCAGCGGTCAGAGACTTCCTTGAAATGCCCAGCGGAGAGAGAGTCGAATGGAAATTTGTCGAAGATTACGAGGTCCCAAAAGGCCCCTGGAAGTCGCTGATATTTCCATTCAAAAATAATTAACCAAAATACTTTACAGAAAGAAAAATTTATCGCATTTTCTTAGACCTAATTATGACGTGAAATATTTCTGAGTATTAATAAAACCAATAAAACCATGAAAAACTCCAAACAACTCACAGCCATCAAGGTGGCTTCAATCGTGGTTACTGCTTTAGCAGTGTCCTCTGGAAGCGTCTTCGCTCAGGGAAAAAGCGGTAACGCTCCCGGTCAAGCTAAGAAGGCTCCAAGCACCACCACGCCGCCGACTACCACCACGCCGCCGACTACCACCACGCCACCGACTACCACCACGCCGACGACCACTACAACGACGGAGACCACTTCTACCAATCCCAGCAACTCTCCAGCCCCAGAGATCTTGCCTATCCCAACTGTGCCAAAAGGATGGCTCAGCGCTTACCCATCCATCGTTCAAACGGGAACCCACCCAACTCTTAGTTGGTCAATTACCCACCCATCGACCGTAGCAACTTATACATCTATCGATGGTGGCAAACTCACCGCGCTTGAACAGCTGGACGTCGATATTCGGATTATCGGAGCCGGTGTGACAACAGGTGGTAGCTCAGGCAATAACACAAGCTGGGTCGCTACTCAGGCCCTTATCAGTACGGGCGGTTCTTACTCAGAGGTTTTCTATGGACTTAACTCTGAAGTGAATCCTAACCAGATTGTCTGGTCCCAACGGGTTAATGCTGATACGGTATTCAGTTTCGGCGGACGTTATTATGCCGGCGGACAATGGGGTACAACCTATAATTCTGACAGCACTTCTCAGAATGTCAGAGTTCTCAAAAACGGCGAATACCCACCAACGGCGTATGCCTTGGGTTCTTCGGAGCAGCTTAAAACCTTCATGGCACCGTATCTCGATGGCGGCGGTCGTGTCAAAATCGGCCCACTAGATGCCATCGTCATGATGGAGCTGACACAGCCAGATTCAAATACGAACAGCCCGTTCTACAACCTCCAAGATATGGTTCTACTGATAACCGTTGCTCCAAAAAACAATAACGGACACGGTAACAACATCGACGGTGTTGACTCCTCAAACCCAGGAAAAGGCAAAGGCGGCCCGAATGGCCAAATCGATCCTTCTGGGACTGTTGATGACGAGCGTTAATAAGAATTGATTTAGCACATACCCCATTGAGAGATTATGAAAACCCCCGCCATATTATTGTTACTCTTGGTTCACCCGCTCATGGGTGAACCAGCCAAGCCAAAAGTTGCCTTTCGTGACGCAGCTACTAACGAATCTCTCACGACTGCATACCGTGAGGCTTCCAAGAAGGATCCGCTGGGTAAATTCGAAAAGTCCGAAGGTGCAGATCCATCGGTCGTAAATAAGGTGGGTAACTTGCTGGATAACTCTGAGCTCATCACATTTAACGGAAATACAACCTTGGTTCCTAAAAACGCCATTATTCGAATTCCGGAAATGTATAAATCTCGGATCAATAATTATAAACAAGGCTCAAAAATCCTAAGCTGGGTAGATTTCTATAGGCTAAATCGTGGCTGGATAAGCACCATCGAAGTTAGCTTCACCCAGGCCAAAGGTCTAGCGACCGTGTCTGGAAAAGAGATGGATACATTAAACGAAAGCGGAAATCTGGTAGTGGCCGTCCTGAGAAACGGTCCGATATCGGTGCTCCCCTTGAAAACAGATACCGATAAAGAAAATCCGGAAGCAACCAAGCTCGGAGGAACCAAGCCAGAAGGAACCAAGCCAGAAGGAACCAAACCAGAAGGAACCAAACCATGAAACTTAAATTTACCTATAAATGGATGGCAGTCCTTACCACCGCTTGTTTGACAAGTGCGCAGGTGAATGCCCAGTTTACCAATTTCGTTCGTCAGGTACAACTGCCTGACAGCGGGATTCAGAGGGATGTAACAGTTGAACCGGTTGGCCAAATAGCGTCACCACTTGAAATCAATCCTAACGGTGCTCGATTTGAACTCCATACGGTCCAAGCTTCTCCATTAACAAGTTATTTGCTAGATACTCGTTACGTGGGTTCTTACGTTCCACTCGGTGAAGTAGCCATTCGCACAGAAGATACGAAGTCTGCGGTAATTCGGACGCGTGCGGACCGCCCTTTTTATGTGGATCTAAAGATAACTGGGCTTAGATCAGGAGCCGATGATCCAGAAGCTTCCAAAAGCGTCCAGTTCTTGCGCCACACCCAGTCTTACGGTACGGGAGGTACGGGATTGAACTTAGATACCACCCAAGCAACCCTCGCGTCTAAAGTGATGGTGAACGTTAATGGCACTCAAACATTGACGTATCAGCTGACATCCATCGCGGGTGCTGACAGAAGTAAAATTCGTGGAGAAGAACGCTTCTCGATTTTTACATATGCTGACTTCCAGGCTCCGGAATCCCAACTTGCTTCCAAAACCGTTCAAATCTGGCCAGTCGCATACGGTACGATTTCTGGTATTACTAATGGTGATACGGTTGAATTTTCCACCCCTCCACTTACTCTCGCTATCAATGACATCTATCCAGATGCTAGGGTTTATGCCCAGGTATACCAGGGAGAGAAGCAAGATCAGGAGGTTGAAGAGGCGGTGGTTATTCCAGGCTCGGCGGTCGCCGTCAACGAGTCAGTTCCTCAGAACCGCTTGCTTACCATCCCAGACTGGGACTCGGTGATAACCGCAAACGGCAGTTGGACCATGGAGCTGCTAACCGTTACGCCTTTTGGAATCGATCGCCTTGATTGGGTTTCTTTCTATGTTGACCGCACCATCACTATCAAAGGGACACAATCCACCACTTCGGAGTAATCCTTATGGGTTCACTTTCAGGGCCTCTAACTCGGCTTTGAAATTATCATTTCTGTAAATCATCGAAAACTTGGCTTCCCTCGTTTTCCGGAGCAGATCCTCAACCTCTGTCCATGCGATGAGTAAGAAAACTCCTTTGAAGGATTCCCGATGAAAAGCCTGTGTCCGCGTAACGAAGTGATTATCAACCGCCTTGTGTTGTTGATTCGCCAAAAGTGGTCCTTGGTCTCGCGTAATTTGTTTCTTCGTTTCTTCAAAACGTTCTTCCATTATCGTCGCGGATGTGCCAAAGTTATCATAATGAACGGTCATCTCATACAATCCACCATGAAGGAATTTCCCTTCAACGGACGTTGCCATCGAGTCGGGCAATGTTCCATTGGGCGACGCAACTTTGATGATGCGCAGATTGGGATCTTTTCCCGGGATAGTGACGGTAAGGTCCAAGGATTTTTCCGTAGCCCAGGAAACAAGTTTCTCCGGAGAATCTCCCCAGTTCACACCAAACGGTGGCTTCAAAAGCTCTTGAGCATGAAGCGCGGAGAAGAACATCAAGCAAATCAAAACACTGAAATATCTAACAATTATATGCATCGTGCTGGTGAAAGGAATGAACACGGCCAGAGTCTTGCCTTTTTACAAACGTTCCGCAAGCCGCGAAGATTGCAATCCGGCATGGTCTTGGTAGAGGCTACAGCTGCGATCTCGTTACTGGCGGTTGTAGGGGTGGTTTTGTTCTCGCTTATGATGAATGTCATCACGCCCAGGCAGTATGCGTTCCAGCAGGTTCTCTCGGATGCCTATCTTACCTTTGAGCGCGCTCAAGCAGAACGAGTTCCATTTGAGACCCTACTTTCAGATAGTGAGACTCTCTGGCCAGTGTATCCTGATGTCGCCACAGTAAATGTCGAAATCGGTAAACTACCTGGTGGTAGAGCTGTGACGGGCAGCGTGATCCGCACTCGCTATGCAGACGCATTTAATTATCCCGCAGATGGAGGGACTGGAACAGAGACCACTAACCCTGCGGCAATGGAGATTTGGAGAGTGCAAAGTGTGTTGCGTTATACGATTGCCAATCGAACGTATGTTAAATCCCGAACGTTCGTTCGCGCCCAATGAAAACTGCCATTAAGACAAGTAAACGAGGGTTCACACTGATAGAGCTCTCAATCGGGATTATGGTCGGCCTGATGATTGGCGCGATGACTCTGACGATGCTTAATCAGCAGCTCACATTCCTGAAAATTTTCCGCGCGCAAAGCTTTCTCAACGAAGAAGTACCTATCATCAGCCATCACGTTTCAAAATTGTTTATTAATGCCGAGCGCTATCGTTTGCACGCATCTTTGGAAGACGCAATGGCTGGAGACGATCCGCAACTTACAGAGTCGCCAGTGGTGGTGCTGAATTTCCGCCAACCTGACGGAACGTTGCGCGCAGGAATTTTATCCTTCGAAGATCGCGGAGATGGAAATGCTCTCTACTATTATGTGGTACCTTTATCCGGCGTGCTCGGCGATCCAGAATGGGCAATCACCAATAAACCCACAAATATATCATTTTTCGTCGAATCTGGCATCATTCGTACACGTCTCACGGGGCCAGCTGGTGAGGAAATTACTTTTTCAGGGGCGATGTAATGAAAACAATACCTAACAAAAAATATCCACGAGGATACATCTCGATGCTTGCGGTGGTTACGATATCGATTCTTATGCTTTCGATGATGGTCTTTGCTTATAAGCGAGCCGTCAACGCCCAGGCAACCTTGAGTGTTATTCAAACTCAAACGGATTATCGCGAGAAAGAAGAAGCGATTTTAAGGTCGATTGTGGCGATTGTGCCGAACCGCGCGATTCAAGCTATGCGACACGGGTCGAGTGCACTTCAAGAGACGAGAGATACAGTTTCATTTCAAACGATTTTTGAGGATGCTATTGAACAGTCCAATGCCAGAGCCTCGATTTCCGATGAGTTTATGGAGGCAATCAGCGAAGATACTCTATTTCGAGGAAACAGTGGAGATTCTACATTGTCAGATAAGACCAAAATTTTTAAGCCTCTGACTACAACTTCTGGAACCGTAAATAGTGGCTTAAATCAAGACTTTGGTTCAAATTACCCTCCTTCTCTGAATTTCAGCGGAACGCTTTCTGATGATGATTTATATCCTATTATCTCGAATTTCAAAAAATACGGTGCATTGGCTGATGGAGATGTGGGGCTGCCCACAAACACCTATAGCGATTTCAATTTGATCCCCTATCCTCAGATCAATTTCGGCTATGCTAGACCAGGCGAGCTCTTTCTTGCGAAGCGAAATTGGTGGGCGTTCAAAATGAATCTGGCCGCTCATGATGACACGATTACAAAGCTATCCCGTTACGACCGAACGTTCGTTTTGTCGATTTATGAAATTCCTTCGCAGTTGCCTATTTCCGCAGGTTCTTACATGGCGCTCGGTCAGTATGCAGATGGTTCGGCCTGGCAGAATGTGACGATTTCTGGAGATGTATTCGCCAGCCGTGCGCTAGTTGAAGGCACAACGTCCCTAGAGGGCCTATCAAGCAGGCGCGGATTTTCGCTATCTAACAATACTACAATTGGCGGCCAAAATTTTACGGGCAACCCATTTGCCCCAGGAGTTCGTGAAACCTTCCGACTGACAGAGGGTGATTTTTTCCCCGTATCGCTTGCTTCAGAGAGTGGCAAAGCGGCATTCGTCCCCATCAACCGTGGCAATGATTTCTTTGACCGTTATGCCCATTACGAGGAAACGGATACGATTTCTCCTACCACGTGGAATGAGTATTCGGTCGGTGCCATGCAATGCGCGATGAGATTGGATATCGCTGAATGTGTCAGTCTTGCCGATCGAACACCCACGCTACTGTATTTTAGTTATTTGAAAAACGGAGCCCGTGAATACGTTCTCATACCTCTTAATGAAGGTGTGGCGGCCAACTTGCCGGTAGGTTACATTGCTGTAGCGGAAGAAAATGAATCTTACGATTTTGAAACACAAGTGGATGTGGCTTACGGAGCAGGTGGATCTTTTTTTTACAGAACAAATGTTAGTGGGAATGTTATATTCAATGACGCTAATTTTGGTGATCCTCTTCCTGGCACCCCAAAAAAAGGTTATTTCAAGCCACAATATCCGTTTGAAATTAAGAGTCTTCCTACGGGGCGGATATGCATAGCAGTATATCCAGAGCGGTTTGCCGCTTTCCTTGCTCTACTTGGTGCTGACAGCCTCGCGGTGAATAATTCGATCACCGTGAATGTGGACTACATCAACGCAAGCAATCTCATCATACCTGCGATCCCATCCACCATTTTTGATTATGGAGTCATCCTTCAAGAATGCGCAAATCTGTCGTCATTTACGAAAGGCTTTTCTCTCGTGACAAATTTACAACTCAGCATCGGTGATGATTTCAATGTGGTTTCGGTTACTCCGCCGACGGGCTACACGCCTCCGAATGGAGCTGACTTTTATCCGCCATGTTCCTTGTTCTCTCCTGAAAGGCGCTATGGTGTTAGTTCGTCCCCGTTTGAGGTTGAGTTCTCCGGTCAAGTTGGTTCTGCGGCGAGTGAAAATTCAGTAAATCCCGTTAGACCACTGGAGACGATAACCAGCACAGGCTCAACGCTATCAGCTAGTAACGTTACGATGAACCTTTCTACTATCTCTCATCCTGCTGAACTGCCGCCCATAACCATGAAAAATTGGTTGATTGTGATAGAAGAGATGCGCAGTGAATTTGCCAACTATTAATCAACGCAGCTAAACGCTACTGGGCGAAGATGGTACACGAGGACGGGATCGAACCGCCGACCGACCCGGTGTAAACGGGTTGCTCTACCGCTGAGCTACTCGTGCATGCAGCGGGACTAGGATTCGTATTAGTTGCGTGAAGTTGCAAGACTTAGTTCTGTTTTTTAGCGAAATTCTCTACTAGGAAAAGAATTTCGCTACGATTTTTAGATATTCTGAGCACATTCGTATCTGTGTATATCTGCGTTGATCCGTGGTTCCAATTCTGTTTTTAAGATGTATTGTAACCCATTGGCTTTCAATGCCTTATGAGATGCTAAAAAAAGCCAAATTTAAGTAATAAGTCCTTGTTTCCCAAGCGTGGATTTCAGACCCTACGCATGCCCTATGTCAGAGATACAAAACGAGTTAGAAAAAGCCCAAACGCAGGTTGGAACCGAGCAAGAATACAATGCCGGACAGATTGATAAACTCGAAGGTCTGGAGGCGGTTCGCAAGCGTCCAGGCATGTATATCGGAGATCCCGATGAGCGCGGTTTACATCACTGCGTGTTCGAAGTTCTGGATAACTCCATCGATGAACACCTTGCCGGTTATTGCTCCAAAATCAAAGTGGCGATCCATGTCGATGGATCGATTTCCGTTTCTGACAACGGTCGTGGTATCCCTGTGGACATGCACCCGAAGTTCGGCATCCCAGCAGTCGAGCTGGTTCTGACCAATCTTCATGCCGGCGGAAAATTCGGCCAAGGCGCATACAAATATTCCGGCGGTCTCCACGGCGTTGGTGCAAAATGTGTGAACGCCCTTTCCGATTGGTTCCGCGCAGACATTACTCGCGGCGGAAAAGTGCACCGCATTGCTTTCGAGCGTGGCAAAACCACTGAACAACTCCACGTCGTCGGTGAAGCCGATCCCAAGAAAACCGGCACCGCGATCACATTTTATCCAGACACCACCATTTTCGTCGATACGATCGTCTTCCAATTCGACCGCCTCGCCACCCGTCTCCGTGAGCTCGCGTTCCTCAACCCGGGCCTAACCATCGAGCTCGATGACGAGCGTCCGGAATCAGCGAAAAAGACCTCGTTTTTCTACAAAGACGGCATCGTCGAATTCGTCGCGCAGCTTTGCGAAAACAAAACCGTTGTTCATGAGTCTCCAGTCATCATCAGCGGCAAGCGCGAAATCGACTACGACTACGATGGCAAGCAAACCAGAGAGGACGTCTTCACCGATGTCGTTTTCCAATACAACGATTCCTACAACGATCAGATTCTCTGCTTCGCGAACAGCATTCCCAATGCCGACGGCGGAACTCACCTAACAGGTTTTCGCACAGCGTTGACACGCGCGATCAATGCCTATGCGAAGACTAACAAGATTCTGAAAGACAAAGATCCGGCTCTTTCCGGTGATGATGTTCGCGAAGGACTCGTTTGTGTTATCTCTGTGAAGATGCCTAGCCCGCGCTTCTCGTCGCAGACCAAAGGCAAACTGGTGAACTCCGAAATCGAAGGCGTGGTTTCCTCCATCGTTTACGAAGGTCTAAATACCTACTTCGAAGAAAACCCAGCGCTCGCCCGCAAAATCATTGAGAAATCCGTCAACGCCGCCCGCGCTCGAGAAGCCGCACGCAAAGCTCGCGAAACGGTTCGTAAATCCGCGCTCTCGGGTGGTGGACTTCCCGGAAAACTCGCTGACTGCTCAGAGCGAGACCCTGCAAAATCCGAACTCTATATTGTCGAAGGAGACTCCGCCGGTGGTTCAGCCAAACAAGGCCGTGATCGGCGTACTCAAGCGATCCTTCCACTTCGCGGAAAGGTTATCAACGTAGAGAAGGCTCGCCTCCACCGCGCACTTCAAAACAAGGAGATCCAATCGATGATCACCGCCATCGGAGCGGGCATTGGCGATGGAGATCAAGATGGCTCATTCAACATCGAAAAAGTCCGCTACCACAAAATCGTCATCATGACCGATGCCGACGTCGACGGCTCTCACATCCGCACCTTGTTGCTGACTTTCTTCTGCCGCCACATGCCGGAGCTGGTGAGAAAAGGCTACCTCTACATCGCTCAACCGCCGCTGTATTTGGTGACTCGGAAAAAACGCTCTGAATATGTTCAAGATAATGACGAGCTGAATAAGATCCTCATCGACCTCGGTGCCGGTGAAGTGGTTCTCCGCACGTTTGATAAATCTCGCACATTCACAGCAGAGGAACTCAAAGGTATTTTAGAAAGCCTCTCTTCTCTGTCCCGTTTCCAAAAAGCGATCGAAGGCAATGGCGGAAACTTCCAGTCATACCTCGCCGCCCGTCGTGCTGACAGCCATCTGCCGGAATACATGGTTCGCATTCGTGAGGGTAACCAAGAATCGGTTCTCTATTTTGCCGACGAATCCTCACTTTCCAAATACGCAGCAGAAAACCGTGACCTCGGCCTCTTCGATGAGCAACTCAACGAAGAGGAGCTTGCTGCTGTCACGGGTCCTTCGCGCCGCGCCGTTCTCCACGAACTTCACGAATCCCATGCGATCACGAAAATCTTCTCTCGCCTCAGCGAATTAGGAATCGATACCAAGACCTTTTACTCGATGGACACTCCGATCTTCGAAATTAGTGAAGGGGACGGAGAAAAGAAAACGATCACCCCGATTTTTGTGGTTTCTGAAATCCTCGGGAAAGTCCTCGAGATTTCTGCCAAAGGTGTCCAGATCAAGCGATTTAAAGGACTCGGTGAAATGAACGCCAAGCAGCTTTTCGCCACTACGATGGACCCGGAAACCCGCCAGTTCCTTCGCGTTCGCTATGACGATGATAATAAGTTAGAGGCGGATACTATGTTCGATGTCCTGATGGGCGATGTGGTTGAACCCCGTAAACGCTTCATCGAAGACAACGCCCTCAACGTTCGTAACTTGGATGTCTAAACATGGCGGCCCCGATTTGTCGGGGTCATGCCAAACCTATTAACATGGATAACGAAGACATACTCACAAAAGATACGATCCTGGCAGCTCTGCGCAGGCTCGATGCACTCCTGTGCGAACAGGGAATCATTGGGGAAATTTGTATCTTCGGAGGTGCAGCCATGGTTCTTGCTTTTGATGCCAGAGAATCAACTCGTGATGTCGATGCAGTATTTGTCCCTAAAGACAAGGTTCTTGATTGTGCAAGACAGGTCGCCAAGGAATTTGAGTTGGACGAAGACTGGATGAACAATGGAGTAAAAGGATTCATTTCCGACAAAGCCGAAGTCACGCATGAGGGCATGCCCGTT
Source organism: Prosthecobacter debontii (assembly GCA_945885485.1). Classification (GTDB taxonomy): domain Bacteria; phylum Verrucomicrobiota; class Verrucomicrobiia; order Verrucomicrobiales; family Akkermansiaceae; genus Luteolibacter. Next base: position 4,289 of record CAMCYT010000011.1, on the reverse strand, counting down.
TTTGATAATCTCCGTGTGTTGCGTCCCACTACCGAATACCTGCTTGCTATGAAGTGCCTCGCAAGTCGGGTAGCGTCCCAAGGGATTAAAGGAGATCGTGCGGACGTGATCACCTTACTTCATATATTAAAACTGTACAATGCATCTGCTGTTTGTGATTTGGTTTCAAAATATTACAGCGAGCGCCTTCTAGCGCCCAAAGTCCGTTTTTTCATCGAAGAAATTGTAGAAGAAATCAGGCCATGAGCACTAACAGAATTTATAAAACTCTCGATGAAAGTCTTCGTCATGTGAAGACGCAAGATGATTTTGATTATGCGTTGGCTAACTTCCTGGACCGCTTCAAAAAGACGCCTGAATTGAAAATGTTGAGCGAAGAACCTCAGGTTCTCAGGTCTACACTTGATGACGATGGCTTAGCAGATTCATTCGCCGCCGCCGCCGCCGCTCATCTTTGCCAATTACATGATCTTCCTTTTCCTAATTGGGTGAACCAACCTTCAAGAAGAATGAAAAACCCATGGTTCGCCGCAAAATCCCACAACCTCAGAATGGTTCTCCTCCAAGAATCTCCCGCTGCTTTCCGCATCCGTAACCTTTTTGTTTCCGCCAACGCTCTACACCGCGCCTAATTTATTTCCACCATGTCTAACGATTCTATCAAGCCCATCAACGTCGCCGACGAACTTTCACAGTCGTTCCTTGAGTATTCAATGTCCGTCATCATTTCCCGGGCACTCCCTGATGTCCGTGACGGCCTCAAACCATCTCAGCGCCGTGTGCTTTACGCGATGCGCCAACTCGGCGTAACACCTTCCAAATCCCACGTGAAGTGCGCGAAAATCGTCGGTGAGACGATGGGTAACTATCACCCGCACGGAGATTCCTCGATCTACTCGACTCTCGTCAACATGGGTCAGCCATGGTCCATGCGCGAATTGATCGTGGATGGTCAGGGTAACTTCGGTTCGGTTGAAGGCGATGCTCCGGCTTCCATGCGTTATACCGAGGCCCGCCTTCATCCGCTTGGTATGGCGATGATGGATGATCTCGATAAAGACACGGTCGATTTCGTTCCGAACTATGACGGCACACTTCAGGAGCCTTCGGTGATGCCTTCTGCATTCCCGAACTTCCTCGTCAACGGCGGAACCGGCATCGCCGTGGGTATGGCAACCAACCTCGCGCCTCACAACCTTGGCGAAGTCATCGATGGCATCTGCGCGATGATCAACGATCCGAACATCGACCTGCCAGGTCTGATGCAACACATCAAAGGCCCAGACTTTCCGGTTGCCTGCGAAATTCGCGGTATCCGCGGCATCGAAGATTACTTCCGCACCGGACGTGGTTCGATGCGACTTCGCGGTAAAGTGGAGATCGAGGAAAACGAAAATGGAAAATCCATGATCATCATCCGCGAGGTTCCATACGGAGTGAACCGCGCGGTGCTGCAAACTCGTATCGCGGAACTCGTGAATGAGAAAATCCTCACCGGCATCTCCGGCATGCGCGACCTCTCCGATGAGGAAACCCGCATCGAGATCGAACTGAAACGCGATGCCCGCCCGCAGGTCGTCGTCAACCAACTCTTCAAGCTCACTGCGCTCGAGACTTCGTTTAGCGTCAACATGCTGGCGATTCACGAGAAGCGCCCGAAACAACTTTCTCTAAAGGAGGCCATCGATTGCTACATCGAGCACCGCCGCGAGGTTGTCATCCGCCGTACACGTTATCTTCTCGGAAAAGCGGAAGAGCGTGCGGAACTGTTAGAGGCCTATCTTCTCGCGCTCGGCCATCTTGACGATTTCATCAAGATCATCCGCGATTCTAAAAACCGAGACGAAGCTCGTGAGCGCCTTGCTGCTTACAAATTCTCTACCAAAACCGCGGAAGGACTCGGTATTTTACTCCGTTCGCAAGCAGCAGTTCAGGGAGATAAATACGTTTTCTCTGAGCGTCAGGTAAACGCTATCCTTGAACTTCGTCTCTATCAACTCACCGGCCTTGAGCGCGATAAAGTGAAAGGGGAATACGATGGCATCCTTGTGGAGATCACAGATTTCCTCGACATCCTCGCCCGTGAAGAACGCGTGCTTACCATCATCAAAGACGAACTTCAAGCGATCAAAGCGAAGTACGCAAGTCCTCGTAAATGCCCTATCGTCGCAGAAGTCGGAGAGGTTGCGATGGAAGATCTAATCGCGAACGATGCGATGATCGTCACGCTCTCACATCGCGGTTACATCAAGCGCACGGCTTCAAGCGAATACCGCTTGCAAGGTCGTGGCGGAAAAGGCCTCAAAGGAATGGAAACCAAGGCGACCGCCAAAGACGTCGCAGATGATTTCGTTGAACATCTCTTCTCAGTCCAAACGCACGACTACATCCTGTTCTTCACTAACACCGGCCGACTCTACGTTGAACGCGTTTACGAACTCCCGGAAGGTTCGCGCACCTCAGTGGGTCGCAACATCCGCAACGTACTTGATTTGCAACCGGATGAAAAAATCGCCGCCATGCTGCGCCTTGAACGTACCGTTGATGAAAACGGAAACGACAATACGTTCCGCGAGGAAGCAGGCTTCGTGTTCTTCGCAACTCGCACCGGTAAGGTCAAGAAAACCGCGCTCAATGATTTCCGCAACTACCGCAAAGCCGGCACGATTGCGATCATTCTCGAAGAGCAAAATGAGCTCATCGGTGTGAAACTCACTTCCGGAAACGACGATATCATCCTCGTCACGCACGAGGGCATCAGTCTCCGTTTCTCCGAGCAAGACACGCGCCCACTCGGCCGCTCTTCGCAAGGCGTGATGGGTATCCGACCGGTCGAAGGCGACTACGTTGTTGGCCTCTCGCTTGTCGAGGAAGGTCACACCTTGCTCGTCGCTTCCGAAAATGGTCTCGGCAAACGCACGGATTTCGAAGAATATCGCAAACAATCACGCGGCGGAAAAGGTATCATCACCATGAAAGTCACGGATAAAACCGGACCTCTGGTTGGTGCTCTCTCCGTGGAAGAATCTCACGAACTCATGCTCATGACCTCCACCGGTCAGTCGATCCGTATTCGCGTCAGCGAAGTCCGCACCACCGGCCGCAATGCCCAAGGCGTGAAACTTCTCACCCTCAAAGCCGGCGAGAAACTCCAGGATATTTCCTTGGTCATCCCCGATGGCGAAGACAGCGAGTCCACAGGCTCCATCAACATCGAAGCCTCGGAATCCCTGGAAGCCGATATCGATACGGAGACGGATACCGAGCTTCAGAGCGAGTAACTTTCATAGTAGGGATCTCTACTTATCTAAATAGAATTTCAACCGCGAATGGACGCGAATGAACGCTAATAAAAAGACCTCTTAATCCGTGTTCGTATGGAGTTATCTAAGGTATTTCCAAAGTATTCATTCGCGTTTATTCGCGTCCATTCGCGTCCATTCGCGGTTGTTCTTCTTGTAATAGCACAGGCGTTTTTCAGCAAAATTTTATTCTTGCCAGAGTCATTCATAATATGTTCAAGTGAACACGCTATGAATGACACATTACCTGAACAAGCCAATAAGACCTACTCGAACGACTACGCCATTTATAAACCCAACCCTCGCGGCAGCGGCGGAGCCATCCGCTTCAGCCTCAATGCGGATAAAGGCGCGATCTTTCTCGATGCCGCTCCGCAAAGCGGCGAAAAGCAATTCGATTGGGAAAACAAAATCATCATGAAGTGGGGACTTTCCGACATCGGCGCCGTCCTCGCCCTCCTGCAAAACCGCACCCCCGAAGCCAAGCTTTTCCACAAATCAGAAAAAGCGACTAGCAGCTTCGAACTCACTCTCCGTGAAGATCCCGAGCGCGCCCCTTACATGCTCTCCATTTCCCGCCAGGAAATCGCAGACAAATCCCTCCGCAAAGTCTCCATCCCCATGACCCACCCGGAAGCCGCCATCCTAGAAGTCGCCCTCCGCATCGCCACTAGTCGTATTATTGGTTGGTGAAGTTCCAGCATTTATTAACAGGGAGGGAGGAGATCAAGGAGAAGAAGAGATTGGAATGGATCTGATCAATTCCTCCTCTTCTCACCATTCTCCTCTCTCCTTGTAAAATGATGCCGTTACGAGTGGAGCGTTGATGAAACTTAAATTTTCCTACTCCTCAGTAGCTCGCTCCGTGAATCGTTTGATGTAGTCGAAGTCCGCGCCTTTCATGGCTTTGCCTTTGGCCCAGTCTTTGGGGAGTTGATCTAACAGATTCAATCGGCGGATGGTGTTGAGTAGGTTGAGCAATGAAGC